>NZ_JAUBVR010000031.1:0-74228 GCF_036705955.1 Microcoleus sp. A6-C6
GGAATTGGGAATTGGGAATTGGGAATTGGGAATTGGGAATTGGGAATTGGGAATTGGGAATTGGGAATTGGGAATTGAAAATTGGGAATTGGGAATTGGGAATTGGGAATTGGGAATTGAAAATTGGGAATTGGGAATTGAAAATTGGGAATTGAAAATTGGGAATTGAAAATTGGTCATCGATCATCGCTTGCGCTTGACCAAACTAACTTGAAAAGCGCTATATCAAGTATTCAGAAGCTTTCATAAAACATCATAGCGAGAAACTACATTTTTTCAAATACACTGGGTTTATGAATCCATTAAAAATTGTATCTATAATGATAGCAATCATTCCCGTTGCCCAACCCGCGATTTATTTAACCATTTGATCCTGCAAAACTAATGCTGAAAACTTGCAGCGAGCGATCGGCTTTCCTGACCAACCAAAATCCTAATTTGTAAGATACACTAGAAACAAAAAATCAGCAATGAAAACAACTGCTCCCCCGGTGGGGAATCAGACAAGTGGAACAAAGCAATTTCTCCTTTTCGGTCAAGGAGGCAGTCTCTTTGGCGTAGAGTTAGAAGCAGTGCGGGAAGTCCTTTCCCTCAAAGAACAACCGATTTCCCCGGTTCCCAACACCCTGCCATTTTTGCTGGGATTAACCAACTTGCGGGGCGAAATCTTAGCAGCAGCAGACTTTGGACGGTTTGCAGGTATCGAGCCGGTTGACACCCACCACCCAAGCAGCCGCATCTTAGTGGTGGAAGCGCCAGATCCGCGAGACGTGAGATTGTCGAGAATGCGGATGGGCTTGGCTGTCTCCCGCGTCGAAGGAGTTTTACCTTTAAATCCCGATCGCATTGTCTCAGCAATCGATGTCAGTCCTGACCTAGCTCCATTCTTAAAAGGTTTGTACAATTCCGAAGGACGCTTGCTAATGATTGTCGATGTAGAAGCGATCGCCCATTCCGAACGCTGGTAAGTAGAAGGAAGAAGGAAGAAGTCAGTAGTCAGTAGTCATCAAGTAGAAGGAAGAAGGAAGAATATGGAGTCAATCTAAAATCTAAAATCTAAAATTGATCCATCGCCCGCATTTAAGTTGCCAACTATAAATTTTATCATGAAACTTCTCTATAGCTCGATCGCCACGACATTCACCCTCACATTACCTGACTTCTCCCCATCGATGCTAACTGGGGTTGCCAATTGCATCATTTGTGTCTGTTATTTTGCCATTGCTGCGCTGATCAGCTTAGGTTTGTGGCGAAACCGTCAATTTGGGTTCGATATCTTCGCCACAGTCACAGCAGGCATATTTTGGAGTTGCGCTTTCGGACACAGCGGCCACGCCGCCGAATATCTGGGACTGCCGCACTCCCCGGTAATGCAAACTGTCTCCGATTGGATAACTGTCATTCCGGCGATCGGATTTTTGAGTTTGTCCAACCGCTACCAGTTATTAGTAGGTTCCACCCAAATCCTGAACTCCAAAAAAGAAACAGAACAAGCGCTGAGCGAAACTACCCAGCGATTTCAGGCAATCTTCGACCAAGCTTTTCAAGTGATCGCATTATTGCAGCCAGACGGTACTCTGCTCGAAGCCAATCGGACAGCACTAGAATTGGGCGATTTCCAAGCATCAGAAGTGCTGGGGCTGAAATTTTGGCACACACCTTGGTGGGCCTCATCCCCAACCAACCAGCAGCGCCTAAAAACCAACATTCAACAAGTCTCGACCGGCAAGTTTGTGCGGGAAGAATACGAAATCACCGGAGCCAACAACCAGGTGACAGTCATTGACGTGTCGTTTAAACCGCTGTTAAATGAAACAGGAGAAGTATATCAAATTCTCGCCGAAGGCCGCGATATTACCCAGTTGAAAGAGACAGAAGCCCAATTGCAGCAGCTCACCGCAGAACTAGAGCAGCGAGTCAAAGAAAGAACCCAGCAGATTCAGGAAACCAACGCACTATTGCAACAGGAAGTTCGCGATCGCACCGCTGTTCAAGAGCAATTAAAAGCCTCAGAAGAATTCTTAAACAACATCCTCAACGCCATCCCAGACCCGATTTACGTCAAAGACGAACAGCACCGCTGGTTAACATTAAACGATGCCTTTTGTCAATACATGGGTCGCAGCAGATCAGAACTAATGGGCAAATCCTACGACCTGTTCTTGCCCAAAGAGGAAGCAGAGATATATCGAGAAAAAGACGAATTAGCTTTCTTGTCAAATACCAGCACCGAAAGCCAAAAAACTATCACAGACTCAGCAGGAAACACCCGGTTTCTTTGCGGCAAAAAATCAACATTTGTAGATGCCTGTGGCAGGAAAGTCCTCGTTTGCGCGATGAGAGATATCACCAAGCGCCTGCAAATGGAAGAACAAATGCGGCAAACACTGGCAAAAGTAGAAAATTCCCAACGTTTGCTGCGGACAGTAATTGACGCCACCCCAGACTGCATCTTCGTCAAAAATCAAGACGGCCGCTACGCCCTAGTCAATGCAGGTTTCGCCGCCGCCTTCGGCAAAACTCAAGCAGAAATTATCGGCAAAGACGACGCAGAAATCGGTATATCGGTCGATCATCGCATCTTCGGTAACACCCACGCCGAAACAGACTCCCAGAACCAAATCCAAAACTTCCGGGCCGACAACCAGACTGCGCCGGCTCCCAACGACTCCGCCACCTTAGCCGACGGCAAAATACACGTCTTCGACACCCAGAAATTGTCCCTCAAAGACGCAGAAGGCAACATTATAGGCGTTCTCGGCTTCGCGCGCGATATCACAGAAAGCCGCGAATCCGAACAGCAGCTACTGCGGCTTAAAGCCATCCTAGAAGCCACAACAGACTGGGTAGGGATGGCAGACTGCCAGCAGCGCACCATCTATCTCAACCAGGCCGCCAGAGAAATGTTAAAAGTTGGCGCGGACGCAAGTTTAGCCGAAGTCAGAATTTCCGACCTGACATCGCCCAAAAGTGTTGATACTATTATGAACGTCGGCATCCCCGCAGCTAGTCGGGATGGGGTGTGGAGCGGCGAGACAATTTGGCAGACTTTAGACGGCGAAGAAATACCGGTTTCTCAAGTAATTATTGTCCACAAATCCGAGAGCGGAGAAGTTGAATTTATGTCAACGATCGCCCGCAACATCAGCAATCGCAAGCGCGCGGAACAATCCTTGCAGCAGAACTTGCAAATGCTCGACCTAGCCAGCGATGCTTTGATTATTCGAGAGCTCGACGGCACGATTGATTACTGGAATCAAGGCGCTGAAAAAATCTACGGCTGGAAAAAGCAAGAAGCTTTAGGAAAAGTTACTCACAGCTTGTTTGATACGAGATATCCCCAACCTTTAGCATCAATTTCAGCACAGCTAGAACAGCAGGATTATTGGGAAGGAGAACTGATTCACACCACTAATTACCACACCAAAATTACCGTATTCAGCCGCTGGACTTTGCAGCGGGATGAACAGGGAAAACCCAAAGCAATTTTAGAAATTAACAACGATATTACAGATCGCAAGCTGGCTGAAATCGAAAACCAAAAATTGATTTTGCTCGTAGAAAGCAGCTCTGATTTTATCGGCATGGCAACAATGGAGGGAAAGCCAAAATACATGAATGCCGCTGGAATTAAGCTCGCGGGATTGCAAAATATTGAAGAAGTCCAAAGCAAAAGTATGTATGAATTCTTCACACCAGAAGACGCTAAGATTTTCAGAGAAGAAATCGTGCCTGCTACTGTGCGAGACGGTTTTTGGCAGGGCGAATTCCGCTTGAGGAACTTTCAAACCGGCGAAAATATTCCCGTTGACTTCACCCTATTTACAGTCAAAAACCCAGAAACTGGCGAGCCTATGGGGTTCGCAACAGTTAGCCGCGACATTAGCGATCGCAAACGCGCAGAAGAGATGCTGCGCGATCGCGAAAGACTGTTCCGAGCCATTTTCGACCAATCGTTCCAATTAGTCGGGATGCTAGAACCAGATGGCACCGTCTTAGAAATCAACCAAACAGCCATGACAATCGCCGGACTCGGGCGCAAAGACTTCGTGGGCACGCAGTTTGCCGACAATCTGTGGTGGCAGATTTCCCCAGAATCCAAGCAAAAAATCGAAGCTGCGATCGCCTCTGCCGCCGCCGGCGAATTTGTCCGCTACGAAGCCGACGTGCTGGTTGCTGGAGGTGCTGTGATGACTGTGGACTTCTCCCTCAAGCCGATCGTAGACGACAGTGGCAAAATCGTGATGCTGATTCCAGAAGGCCGCGACATTAGCGATCGCAAAGCCTTAGAACGAGAATTAGTTTTGCGTCAATCCCGCTTTGACGCATTTTTTGCAGCCGCCCCGGCCGCCATGTTTATCTTTGACGACCAGTTGCGGTTCGTGCAAGCAAACGAGAAATTAGCCGAAACTACCGGCGTTTCAGTTGCCGAACACCTCGGCAAAACGGTGAGGGAAGTTTTACCGGACATGGTTGATACCCTAGAGCCGATTTTGCAGCAGGTTCTCGCCACCAACCAACCGTTTTTAAACGTTGAGGTGTCGGGAACAACTCTCAACCAACCGGGCGTTATCCGAGATTGGCTGGCGTCTTACTTTCCTTTGGCCGGAGAGGACGGCAAACCGATGGGTGTCGGCGGTGTGGCGATCGAAATTACCGATCGCAAAAAAGCAGAAGTAGAGCGCGATCGGTTTTTCACCCTCTCCCTCGACTTGCTTTGCATCGCCGATTTTGAAGGCAAATTCAAGCGCCTCAATCCCGCTTGGGCAAAAACCCTCGGCTACACCGTAGAAGAACTGCAAGACCAATCTTTTATCGATTTCGTCCATCCCGAAGACTGCGAAAAAACCTTAGCAGAAACGGCAAAAATAGCTAACGGGGCCGAAGTAATCGCTTTTGAAAACCGCTACCGGTGCAAAGACGGTTCCTACAAATGGCTGTCGTGGAAGTCGCGACCGCTAATAGAAGAAAAGATCATGTATGCAGTCGCTCGCGACATTACCCAAAGCAAACAGGCGATCGTCCAACTGCAAGCAACAACAGCCCAATTAGCCAGCTCCGAAGACAAATTTAGAGGCCAAAGCAATCTTTTGCAACTGTTAATTGACAGCATTAGCGACGGCGTAGTTGCTGCCGACGAAAATGGCAATTTTGTTTTATTCAACCCCGCCGCCGAAAATATCTTTGGCTTGGGTTCGACAGATACTCCCCCCGACGAGTGGTCGGGAAAATACGGCTTATTTTTGCCAGATGGAGTCACTCCCTATCCCACAGCCGACATACCTTTAGCGCGCGCAATTCGAGGAGAATCAGTACGCGAAGTAGAGCTTTTCACTCGCCACGCAGCCCAGCCGGAGGGCCTGTGGATAAAAATTAGCGGCAGCCCGCTCAAAGACGAAACCGGAGCAATCAAAGGCGGTGTAGTCGTTTGCCGCAACGTCACCCAAGAAAGAGCATCCCAGCAGCAGATGCAGGAGTTGGCCGAGACACAGCAACGCTTGCTGCAAGAACTCAAAACGCGGCAAAATGCCCTAGACGAAGCTGCGATCGTCAGCGAAACTGACATCAAAGGCCTGATTACCTACACCAACGACAGATTCATTCAAATCTCCGGTTACAGCATGGGAGAATTGCTGCACCGCGACCACCGCATCGTCAATTCCGGCTACCATCCCAAAGGATTTTTTGCCGAAATGTGGATGACAATTTCGCGCGGTTTGGTGTGGAAAGGAGAAATCAAAAATCTGTCTAAAAATGGCTCATTTTATTGGGTAGATTCGACGATCGCCCCCATCTTCGATACCAGTGGCACAATAATCAAATATATCGCCATCCGCTTTGATATCACCGAACGCAAAGAAGCAGAAGAACGGCTGGAAAAATTGGCAGCAGAACGCAAAGCTGAAGCCGATTCGATGACGCAGCAAGTCCTCAAATTGTTGGGAGAAATTAAAGGCGCGGCTCAAGGCGATTTGACAGTCAGGGCGGAAGTTACCAACGATGTTTTAGGTGCTGTCGCCGATTCTTTCAACTTCTTAATCGGTTCTCTGCGGAAGGTGGTAACGGGGATTCAAACTTTAGCCGAACAGGTAACATCTGCCACTGGCGAGTCAATCAGCAATACCAGCCAACTCACCCAACAGGCGGAAGTTCAAGCAACAAAAATATCTGCGATCATGCGGGAGATCGAGCGGATTGTGAATTCGATCCGCGACGTGCGAGATGTTTCGGTGCGGGCTGAAACAGTCGCCCAGCAATCTTCTCACACCGCAGAAGTCGGCGGTATGGCGGTCGATCGCGCTGTCGAAGGCATTAACGGACTCCGGTTGACGATCGCCTCAACCTCAAAAATGATGAAGCGTTTGGGCGAATCTTCGCAGCAAATTGGCAAAATTGTCACTTCGATTTCTCAACTGGCTTCCCAAACCAATTTGTTAGCTCTCAATGCTACGATTGAAGCGGCACGAGCGGGCGAACAAGGTTTGGGTTTTGCGGTTGTCGCCGAAGAGGTGCGGAAGCTTGCAGAGCGATCGGCCGGCGCTACTGAAGAAATCTCGGAAATTGTCGGTACAATTCAAGAAGAAATCAGCCGCGTGATGAAGGCAATGGAATCGGGAACTTTGGAGGTAGTGGAAGGCACTAAGCTAGCCAGCGAAGCTAAAACTCACCTGAATGCCATCATCGAAGTTAGTCGAGAAATGAATGCTTTGGTGCAGAATATTACTCGCGCTTCAGCTAAGCAAACTGTTTCGGCTGAGGAAATTTCTAACAGTATGCAGCAAGTCAACGAGATTGCTAATACTACTGCACAAAAGGGTTCGGATGTCAAAGCATCTTTGGACGATCTATCCGGTTCTGTTGACAAATTGCAAAAGTCGGTGGCAAATTTCCGCAGTTAGTCAGTTGACTGTTGACAGTTGACTGTTGACGGTTGACAGTTGTCAGTTGACGATTGTCAGATTAGATAATTCGGCGATTGAAATCGCTACTAAACAAACGAAGTCCACTGCTAGCGGACTAAGAATGCCGGATTTAGTATTGATAATCGTCAATCCGCCCCTAAAATAATTACAGTCAATTAACCTGACATATAAAAAAAACAGCCAACAGTCAACAGTCAACCGACAACCGACTAATATGAATGACGATGATTTAAACGAATTAATAGATGCTTTTACCGCAGAAACGCAAGAGTTTCTTCAGTCAATGGAGACTCACTTGCTGGCGATGGAATCCGCCGATTTGAAAGGGCGACAAGCGGCTGTTAAAGAAATGTTTCGGGGCGCTCACTCGATTAAAGGTGCGGGTTCGATGTTGGGCTTTCAAAACGTGTCGGCGGCTGCTCACACGCTGGAGGACTGTTTTGTCATTTTGCGCGATCGCACAGACTTGTCGGCCCTGGAACAGGCAACTGTGACTATTTTGCTGCAAGGTGTGGATGCTCTCAAAAAGATTGCGATCGAAGCCATCCAGCACTCGGATGTCACCACTCCCGATCAAACGGCAAACTTGGAGGCGATCGCCCAAATTCACGCCCAGTTCGAGGCAAAATACGGTAAGCCCGAACCGCCACCAGTTCCCCCAGCCAGCCAATCGCCAGCCCCCGAAACCCTGAAATTGATTTTTGAACACGAATTGCCGCCAATCTTCAATCGCCTAGAAACTGAGCTTTCGCAAGCTTCTGAGGCAGATTTGCCAAAAAGCGTCACCGCCCTCAACCAGGTTTATTACCAACTATCCGGTTTGGCTGGAATGCTGCAATTGCCAGATTTTGGGACAGTCGCTGAACCCCTCAGAGATTTGATCGACTCAAAGGACTTGACTCTACAACGGTTGCAGTCCGACGGTTGGGCGATCGCCCAAAATTTGCAAACCGCACGCCAGCAGATATTAGACGGAAGGGCGATCGAACTCCCCCAAATCTCCCCCCCACCCTCCGACGAATCACAAGCATCCGAAACCCCTCCCCCAATCTCCCCCTCTCCCCCTCTCCCCCTCTCCCCCTCTTCCCCTCTCCCCAACCCGCAAAGACCAACAATCCGCGTAGATTTAGAACGCTTAACAGAATTAGTAAATCTAGTCGGAGAATTAGTCATCAACCGTACCAATTTGGAACTGCAAGAATCAGAATTGCGGGGCGAAGTCAAGCGAATTCGCCGCAGTATCGTAGATTTAAACCAATTCGGCGGCCAGTTGCGGGAAGAATACGACAGACTGAGTTTTGCCGATTGGAGAGGGGGAAACGACAATTCGGGATTGGTGGGAAAAATTGCAGCAGCAGAAACAGAATTTCCACTGCTTGCTAACGTCAAATCCTCGATCGCCCATAATCACTTCGATATCTTAGAGATGGATCGTTATACAGAGTTCCACTCGACAGCATCTGAAGTCATCGAAACCGCCGAATCAATTTCACAATCCGCCACCAAATTAGACACTTTAGCAATGAAATTCGAGCGCAGTACCGACCAACTGCGCCGCATTACCGAACAGCTACGCAGCCGCGTCATGCAGTTGCGAGTCGTGAGTTTCAGTCGCGCCGTAGATCACTTACCTAGGGCGCTTCGAGATATGTGCCTCACCTACGATAAAGATGTCAACTTGCTGTTAGTAGGAAGAGATACCAAAATTGACGAAAGTTTGCTGGATGCTTTGCGCGACCCCTTAATACACTTAGTCAGAAACGCTTTCGATCACGGCATCGAAATGCCCGAAATTCGGCAAGCAATCGGCAAGCCAGCCAGCGGTCAAATTGAAATAGAAGCCCGTCACCAAGGCGGTCAAACTATTATTACTATCGCCGATGATGGCAAAGGAATTGACCCGGAAATCATTCGCAGCAAAATTGTTAAAAAAGGTTTAGCGACGGAAGAACAAGCTCAAGAATTTTCGATTATTGAACTCTATGATTTTCTATTTTGGCCCGGTTTTAGCACTGTCGAAGAAGTGAGCGATCTTTCCGGGCGGGGAGTCGGACTCGACGTGGTGCGAACAAATTTGCGGACTGTGCGCGGGACGGTGAAGGTGGATTCTCGCCTGGGAAAAGGTACGAGTTTTATCATCAAACTGCCGCTGTTGCTGTCGATTACTGAGGCTTTGATGGTAAAGACCGATCGCAATAAAATAGCAGTTCCACTGGATGCAGTCGAGGAAATTCTGCACGTTAAAGCTTCGGAAGTTCACACCGCCGGCAATCAACCAATGTTGTGGTGGCGGGATGAATTTATTCGTTTGGTGCGGATGCAAGATTTGCTCGAATACAGCGTTCTCGGCCCCGATGGCCCCTCCCCAGACCCTTTGACTCAAGATCACATTCCCGTGCTGGTTTTGGCTTCTAGCGAAGGAATGCTGGCGGTAGCAGTGGAACGCCTGATCGGCCAGCAGGAAATTGTGGTTAAACCTCTGCCGCCGCCTCTCTCGAAGCCTCGCGGGGTTTTGGGGAGTACGATTTTGGGGGACGGGCGGGTGGTGACTATTTTGGATGTGGATGATTTGGTGGGTCAACCTTTGTCCAATAGTTCGATCGCGCCTGTGTCGGGTACAACGCCGCATATGGCGCCGAGTTCGAGTCAGTCACCCCAGATTTTGATAGTGGACGATTCCTATACAATTCGGCAGTTATTGTCTCTGATGCTGACTCGCGCCCGCTACCGAGTCGTGCAGGCTAAAGACGGTTTGGATGCCCTGGAAAAGCTGCAAAATGGTCTCGATTGCAGTTTGGCGATTGTTGATATTGAAATGCCCCGGATGGATGGATTTGAATTATTGCGCTCTATGCGATCGACCCAGCGGTTTGCTAAGATTCCCGTAGCCATGCTGACATCCCGCAGCGGCGAAAAACATCGGCAAATGGCAATGGAATTAGGCGCTAATCAATATTTCACCAAACCTTACAGCGAATCCCAACTTTTAGAAGCTATACCCAAATTAATCAAACATTAAATAATTAGTCAGTAGTCAGTAGTCAGTAGTCAGTAGTCAGTAGTCATTAGTCATTAGGAATACAAATGTTTCGAGCTTTTGGATTTACCAATTACCAATTACCAATCCCCCAATCTAAAATCGCATGACTCACACGAATTACAATCGTCGTTTTCGCAGCAAGAAACAAGGCGCTGTCAGAACGCCTCCTCGAAAACTTATTTCCTTTGAACTGGGAAACGTTAATTATGCAGTTTCTATAGAAAAAGTGCAGCGCGTGGTTAAAGACTTTAATCCCTACGGTTTTTTAAATAGCGGTCAAAGTTTAGTGCGGCACCAAGAAGAACTGATTACCTTGATTAATTTATCCAAAATATTTCCTAGCAGTCGGAGCATTGCTGACTGCAACTACCTGATTGTTTGCAGCTTAAATAAGAGCGATCGCCTGGGAATTCCCATTCCTGATATGCCCAAGATTTTGGAAATTTCTGAAGAAAGCTTCGGCGAAATTCCCGAATTGTACCGCAAACAGCAACTACCTCCGGTAATAGAAAAGATAATTCGCGCACCCGACGGTTCTGAAGTCTTTTATCTGAATTTGGATCTATTTAGCGAAATGTAGCGCGCCCGCTGCTAATCAATGTTAGGTAGTAATGAGGACTTGAGTTTTCTTGAAAATCTGAGGACTAAAATCCTCACTACCAACCAATTTTATATTTTTATGTCAAACACATATAACGTAATTATTATCATATAATACGGCAATAAAGGCGCATAATATCATACAATATAAATGATTTATTTGCAATGTTTTTATGAAAAAAATCACAAGATTGTCGATCGCCCTGCTAATGTTTGCCGCTACTCTACAATATCCGAAGGTGGGACTGCAACAAAGGGCGATCGCCCAAACACCAATCATCCAACCAGAAACACCTCAACCACCAATCATCCAACCACAAATACCCGAACCACCAAGACTCCAACCACCAACAACTCAACCACCAACACCCCAAACACCAACACCCCAACCAAAAGCAGAAGATCCCAAAAACCTCGGCTACGTCTCCCCAGAATTTGCCGAAAAATTTTCCCAGCAACAAATTGACCAAATTAACGCCAACGTCGAAACGCTGTTGCTAACCCAAAGCTGCGTCCGGTGTGACCTCCGAGCGATAAAATTAGTTAACATACGCTTAAAAAATGCGATCGTCACAGGAGCAGATTTATCAGACGCCAACCTCAGCGGCAGTACCTTCGAGATCTCAGATTTTGTCAACACCAATATGGCTCGCACAGACTTAAGCGGAACCCAGTTAATCGGAGCAAGAATCAGCAACACCAACCTCCGAAAAGCCAACTTGACAGGAACCAATTTAGACGGTGCAGACTTGCGATTTTGCGACCTCAGAGACGCAAATCTGTCAAATGCGAACCTCCGCAATGCTAATATAGATGGCGCTAGTATCGATCGAGCAAGCATGGCCGGCACCACAATGCCAGACGGCAGCAAAAAGCAATAACACAGTAGAAGGAAGAAGGAAGAAGGAAGAAGGAAGAAGGAAGAGGGAAGAAGAAAGAAGAAAAAAGTAATGAAATTCCTACAGGCAAAAACCGGGTTTTTAAAATCGTTACCAGGCAGAGCCTGGTAACGAATATCTGGAGGCTCTGCCTCCTTTTTCCTCTTTCGCAATCGAGGCAGAGCCTCGCTGATATGGGTTCCCAGGCAGAACCTTGGAACCAGTTAAGTTTCACATAAAATTGACACCAATTCCTTCTTCCTTCTTCCTTCTTCCCTCTTCCTTCGATTCAAACAGCCAAAAATCTCTGAACCACCTCATCGCTCAATTCGCCAGTGCTTCCAGAAGCCACAATCCCACCTTTTTGCATAGCATAATACCAGTCAGCTTGCCGCACAAAATGCAAATGCTGCTCCACCAACAAAACCGAAATTCCCCTAGTCGCAACCACGCGGCGCACCGCAGCCTCTATATCCAAAATAATAGACGGTTGAATCCCCTCCGTCGGTTCATCCAAAACCAGCAATTTCGGCTCACCCATCAAAGCCCTAGCAATCGCCAACTGCTGCTGCTGTCCCCCACTCAAATCGCCTCCCATGCGATCGAGCATAGTCTTCAAAACCGGAAATAACTCAAAAATCTCATCAGGAACTTCAGGATTTTTTGTCAGAGTTGGTTTCGCTTCCAAACCTAACAAAAGATTTTCTTTCACAGTCAAACGGGGGATAATTTCGCGCCCTTGAGGCACATAACCAATGCCCATTTTAGCCCGCTGGTGAGTCAACTTAGAAGCAATAGATTGTCCGCCAAAATTAATTGTGCCGCTGCGCGGTTGCAGCAACCCCATAATCGTTTTTAGCATCGTAGTTTTGCCAACACCATTGCGGCCGATCAAACAAACCATTTGCCCCGCATTGACGCTTAAATCGACACCGCGCAAAATGTGACTTTCGCCGTAATAAACATTCAAATCAGAGACTTGCAGCATATATTTAATAATGGGTAATAACTAATGATCAATGACTGATGACTAATGACTAATGACAATTGTCAACTATCAACTGTCAGGTTTTCCTAAATATACCTCAATTACGCGATCGTCATTTTGCACCTCATCCATCGTTCCCTCACACAAAACAGAACCCTGATGCAGCACCGTCACCTTTTGAGCAATTTGCCGCACAAACTCCATATCATGTTCTATCACTAACACCGAATGACTTTCGGCCAACGAAATCAGCAAATCTCCAGTCAGCGCCGTTTCCTCATCAGTCAAACCAGCCACAGGTTCATCCACCAACAACAAATCAGGAGATTGCGCCACCAACATCCCAATTTCCAACCACTGCTTTTCCCCGTGAGAAAGCAAACCAGCCGAAACATCAGCCTTAGCCACCAAACCAATTGTTTCTAACAAACCCGCAACCGTGCGCTTTTCAGCAGTAGGAGCAGGCTTAAACAAAGTTGGAAATACATTTTTATTGCCGTTGCAAGATAGCTCTAAATTTTCGCGCGGCGTTAAATTCAAATAAACTCGCGGCGTCTGAAACTTGCGGCCAATACCCAGGCGAGCAATCTGATATTCCGACAATTTCCGCAAATTTTTTCCCTTAAATAACACACGCCCTTCCGTCGGCTGCACCTTCCCAGTAATCGAATCGAGAAAAGTTGTTTTCCCCGCACCGTTGGGGCCAATGATCACTCGCAGTTCGCCCGCATCCATGCTGAAATTTAAACCGTTGATGGCTTTGAAACCATCAAAACTAACAGTCAAATTTTCGATTTCTAATACTTTTCCATTCATAATTTTAATTCTGCAATATACAACAACGGGTTTGCCTTAGACTTGCATTGCATAAATCTTTGATTAATACGGCAACCGCCGATTTAAGGCAGATTAACACAGATAAACGCAGATATTTTTTAGAATGCAGAGCAAATGAATTTAATGGGAGTTTCTTGCAAGGTGCGTCAGCCAATAGTATTGGAAAAAACAAATAAATTTGCAGGATGACGCACCCTACAGCCGATTTATTCTAACTGAAAACTGCTAGAACTGCTCGTTACAGGAGCTTTATGTGCAGCCATAATTCGCTCAGCCAATTTCGAGAGTGGCAGACTTTGCAAATACACTTTACCAGGCCCAGTTAGCTTGACCAAAAACAAGCCTTCGCCACCAAATAAAGCATTTCTAAACCCGCCCACAAACTGAATATTGTAATCTACAGTCGGCGAAAAAGCGACCAAACAACCAGTGTCTGCTCGCAACACTTCGCCAACTCCCAAATTTTTCTCAACTATTGTTCCTCCCGCATGAACAAAAGCTAACCCGTCACCCTGCAATTTTTGCAGAATAAAGCCTTCTCCGCCAAAGAAACCAGCACCGAGTCGCTTGGTGAAAGCTACATCAATGTCAATACCGTTTGCCGCACAGAGAAATGAGTCTTTTTGACACAGAAATTTGCCGCCAAGTTGACCTAAATCGAGGGGAATTATTTTCCCAGGATAGGGGGCGGCAAAAGCGACGCGGGCCTTGCGATTTCCGCTGTTGACAAAGGTGCTAATAAAAAAACTTTCCCCTGTCAGCATCCGTTTGAAACCTTGAAATATGCCACCACCTGTGGCTGTTTGCATCTGGATGTCACCTTCCATGTATGTCATGGCTCCCACTTCAGCCCTGACGCCTTCTCTGGGGTCTAGTTCAATTTCGATGAGTTGCAAGTCGTCGCCGTAGATTTTGTAGTCAATAATATCTGCCATCTCTTTGTCCCTAAAATTAAATAACTCAATATTTTACTACAAAATCTTTCCTGGACAATCCGCAAGCATAACGTATATCATTGTTGAGCATTCAATGTTCAAGTTCTTCTTTTTCTCGCTGTACTTCGGGGTCTTGTTCCAGGCTGGGATAAGTAGATGCGTACTTTGGTTTTTTGAACAGGCGGCGGATGTGTTCAAAATCGTGATTTTGCAGCCATCCAACTAAGCCATCTGGCAGGACTGTGACGACTATTAAAAATAGCGCGCCTTGGAAAAATAGCCAGACTTCAGGAAATTGTTCGCTCAAGAAACTTTTGCCAAAGTTGACTAGCAGCGCTCCCAATATTGCTCCTGATAATGTGGCGCGGCCTCCTACGGCTACCCAAATTACCATTTCGATCGAAAATGCAATGTCCATTGCTTTCGGGGAAATGATTCCGGTTTGTACTGTGAATAAGGCGCCTGCTATTCCGGCTAAACCGGCGGATATTGCAAATACTAAAACTTTGTATCCTGTGGGATTGTATCCGGAGAAACGCAGGCGCACTTCGTCGTCGCGAATTGCTAGTAGCAAGCGCCCAAAACGCCCGCTTGTCAGCCACCGACAGAGGGCGTAGGTTGCTACTAGAAATAGTATGGTGAGAATGTAGAAAATATATTGAGTATCTCTACTGTTGACTGTGGCTCCGAACAGGGTTTTAAAGTCGGTGAGTCCGTTGGTTCCGTTAATCAGTTTTTGCTGACCGTTGAAAAAGTTGAAAAATACTATTGTTGCTGCTTGGGTGAGAATTGAAAAGTAAACGCCTCGAATTCGATTACGGAATACTAAGTAACCTAAAAGTCCACCTAAGATGGCTGGAATTAGGAATATTGCGATGATTGAGAAGGGAAAAGAGTAAAATGGTTGCCAAAACCAAGGCAGTTCAGTAACGCCGTAGAGGCTCATAAATTCGGGCAATTGAGTGCTGGCGGTTGGGGGAATTTGCAGTTTTAGGTGCATGGCGAATGCGTAGCCACCTAGGGCAAAAAACACGCCATGTCCCAGACTGAGTAAACCTGTGTATCCCCAAATTAAGTCTATGCCGAGGGCTGCAATTGCTAGTGCTAAAAATCGTCCTAATTGGTTGAGACGAGCGTCAGGAACTATTCCTGGGATGAGCACGATCGCAATTAGGGCGATCGCCCCTACAATTGCTGCTTCTTTTAGCCGTGCCTTTTTTTGTGTATTTTTCATTTTTTTGGCGATCGAAGCTGTAGTTGTTAATTCTCAACAGTGCGTCCTTTTTGCGGAAAAATTCCTCCTGGCTTCACTTGCAGAAAAGCCATAATTAAGGCGAATACCATGACTTTTGCCATGCTGGTTGTGGCGAAAAATGTGAAGAAGTCCGCTAAAGGCTTGACAGGAGCGAACATTATTGCTAAGGTTCCCGAACCTATCAAGTAATTTGCAGTGCCGATCGCCATTGCAGCAACTACACTCCCCATAATCTTGCCCACACCGCCCACAACCACAACCATAAAAGTATCGACAATATAATTTTGTCCGGTATTTGAGCCTACCGAACCGATCAGACTAATCGCGCAGCCAGCAACACCAGCCAACCCAGAACCCAAAGCAAAAGTCAGCGCATCTACTTTCTCGGTAGGTATTCCCAAACAAGCGCTCATGCTGCGATTTTGCGTCACAGCGCGAATCCGCAATCCCCACACAGACTTTTGCAAAAATAGGTAAATTCCCGCCAAACAAACTCCTGTCAGCGCAATAATAAAAAGTCTGGCGTAGGGGAGTTGAAAATTGCCCAGCGGGATGCCGCCGCGCAACCATGCAGGCGCAGTCACATCAACGTTTTGAGCGCCAAACCAAGGTTTAGTTACTGCGAGTTTGTAAGTTTCGCTTAAAAGTGCGCTGACAGCCCAGGAAATACCCAAAGATAAAGGCAAAATTATGGCGATAATTTTGCTGCGAATGCGATCGAAATCAGATCGCGATTTCAGCACCTGCAAGCCGCCAAAAAATAGCAAACAAAAAACTACTATTCCCGTTACCAGCACCCAACTAACACTGCGGACAAACTGCTGCAAAATTAAACTTACGCCCCACGTCGCCAGCAAAGTTTCTAGGGGCCGCCCGTAGAGATGGCGAATCACACCTCGTTCGAGAATTAATCCTACCAGCGCCGCTACTAAAAAAGCTAGGGGAATCGCAAATAAAATATACATTTCAAAGGCAAATCCTCCAATACCTTTGAAAACATTCTGCACTACAAAAGTTGTATAAGCCCCCAGCATCATCAATTCGCCGTGAGCCATATTAATCACGCCCATCAACCCGAAAATAATCGCTAATCCCAGGGCTGCAATTAGTAAAACAGCGCCGATGCTAATGCCGTTGAATAAACCGTCCAATAAGCCGCTCAGCACTTTTTTACTCCTGTTTTTCTATAATATTTGGTGCAGTTATGTAAGGGGGTAAGGTACGCATTGCGCACCAAGAGTCACCTTTTAGGTGCGCAGTTATCTAAGAAATAAGGTGCGGAATGCGCACCCTACAAACTGCCTAAAAACTTCGCTGTCAACTGTCAACTGTCAACTGTTACTTAGCTCGTCTTGAACTTGCCGCCTTTGGCCGGATCTGACCAATCGCAAGAAAAGCCTTTTGTTTCAGCGACAAACTGATTCCAAGGAACAGGCTTCACTGCTTCTGGAGTAGCAAAAACAATCTCAAACAAACCGTCTTCTCTTACTTGGCCCAATCGCACAAATTTAGCAAGGTGGTGGTTAGCTTCCAGCGTTACTTTGCCCTCCGGCGCGTCAAAAGTTTGACCCAAAGCTGCTGCCCGCACTTTGTCCAAATCGTCGGCTGTTCCTGCTTTTTCGACGGCTTGCTTCCACAGGTAAACCATGATGTAAGCTGCTTCCATCGGGTCGTTTGTCACTCTGTCTTTGCCGTATTTTGCTTTGAATGCTGCGACAAACTTTGTATTTGCGGGAGAGTCCACAGTCATGAAGTAATTCCAGGCGGCGTAATGGCCTTTAAGATATTCTACGCCGATCGCCTTTACTTCTTCTTCTGCAATACTGACAGACATGGACGGATATTTGTCAGGGCCCAAACCTGCACCCTGCATCTGTTTGAAAAATGCGACGTTGCTGTCGCCGTTGAGCGAATTGAAAATGACGCCACCGTCGGGCAAAGCTGCCTTGATTTTAGTGATAATTGGCGTGACTTCTGTACCGCCCAAAGGAATGTAATCTTCGCCAACTAATTCTCCGCCTTTGGCTGCTAGTTGTGCTTTGATAATCGTGTTTGCCGTGCGGGGAAAAACGTAGTCAGACCCAACTAAGAAGAATTTTTTGCCTTTATTTTCTAGCAGCCAGTCTACTGCTGGTTCTATTTGCTGGTTCGGCGCCGCCCCGGTATAAAAGATATTCTTGGAACACTCTTGACCCTCGTATTGTACGGGATACCAGAGCATATGATTTTTTTCTTCAAATACTGGCAATACTGCTTTGCGGCTGGCAGATGTCCAGCAGCCAAAGACGGTGACAACTTTGTCTTGATCGATCAATTTTTTGGCTTTTTCGGCAAAAGTTGGCCAGTCTGAGTTGCCGTCTTCTACTATTGCTTGGATTTGTTTTCCCAGGACGCCACCAGCTTTGTTAATTTCTTCGATCGCTAATTGTTCGGCATCAACCACGCTTTTTTCGCTGATGGACATTGTGCCGCTCAAGGAATGCAAAATTCCTACTTTGATCGTGTTTCCACTGACTGCTGCTGGTGATGCTGGTGTAGTTCCGGTTGGAGAAGCGGCTGGGGTGGCTGTTGGAGTCGGAGTTCTACAAGCTTTTAGAAATAAACTTGATGTGAGGGTAGCAGAACCGTATAAAAGAAATTTCCGCCGATCGAATCGCTTTGTCATTTTTTCTTGTTACTCTTAAATAGCTCAGTCAGATGATTGAGAATAACATATAGCGACTTGATATTAAGACTAGATTGAGAATACTTTTGTATGTTTAGATACAAAACTTATTATTGATTGACAAAATTAAGGTTTTGTGGGGATTGATGGCAACTGTGGCAGAAATGGAGTTTAGACACCAAGATACGTCATTTCAAAAATCAGTCTGAAATTAGAAACCCGCTTTTTTTAGAGAAATACCTGATGAATGCTTGGAGTTAGGCAGTAACTGGTCGATCGCACACTCATAGGCAAATATCAAAGCAGATGACGATCGCCCTTTCTACAAATATAGCAACAGCCACATCGGGCGCGGACATAAATAACCTAATCAATACAGCCGAGAACCTATAGCATAAATGGTTTGATTCCCCTACTCTGCAACTGCTTTCGGAGTCAACTGTCCACTGTCCACTGTCCACTGTCAACTGATTTATGGAGAATAGCGGACTCGAACCGCTGGCCTCTGCGGTGCGATCGCAGCGCTCTACCAACTGAGCTAATTCCCCTGATTGACTTTCAATTTAGCATTTTAGATGCGGGATTGCCGAATCTCAGAGGCTTACAGGTCGCATTTTTACTGACTTTGGCAGACCGTCAACTACGTTAGCACGTAACTGCTAAAAACGTCAAGTGTTTTATGCTGCTGGTGGAGTCGGGGCGATCGAGCAAAGTTCCGCTACTCTGTCCAACTCTAAATCAGCAAAATAGTCCACCGTCCAATTAGCTTGGCGCTGGATCATGTGAAACGGGTAAGTGTGAGTCACTCCCGCTACCTGAATCCCAGCTTTTTTCGCCGCTTCAATCCCTGCAAAAGTATCTTCTAATGCCAAACACTCGATCGCCCGCAAGTTAAAACCGGGATATTTCTGGTTGAGAAGTTCCACAGCCAACAGATAGCCGTCAGGTTCTGGTTTACTCGCCGCCAAGTCGTCGCCTGCGATAATTAACTCGAAATTTGCAGCCAAACCCGATCGATCTAACACCAATTCTATATCCGATCGCATTGCCCCACTAACTACCGCCATTTTTAGTCCCGAAACCCGAATTTTGTCAATAAATTCTGCCAAACCCGCATAAATGGGCAATGTTTCCAAACTATTGATTGTTTCCTGATAAGCTTTGGCCTTGCCAAGTAGCAAGCGATCGAGGTATGTTTCTGTCAGATATCGTCCCCGGCGTTTCAGCAGTTCGGTAATACAAGTGCGATCGCTCCTTCCCAAACAAACTTCTCGAAACTCCCCACGTTTGAGCTGGAGATTTTCATCGAGCATCAGGCGATCGATTAAGTTCTCGTGAATCGACTCGTCATTAATAATAACGCCATTAAAATCAAATAAAACTGCTTTTAGAGTCATTAGAAGAAGGAAGAAGGAAGAAGGAAGAAGGAAGAGGGAAGAATGAAGTTGTATCAATTATTCAAAGTACGGTAACACATAGATTATGCGCGATCATCTGTAGGGACATGGCGCCATGTCCATTGGTGTCAACTTAAGCCTAAAAACTTTTGTATCTCTCGTTTATAGCAGAGGCCAGATCCCCCTAAATTCCCCGAAAGCAAGGGGGACTTTGAGTGCTTCTTGTCCCCCCCTTCTTAAGGGGGAGTAGGGGGCAAGCTAAGGGGGGATCTGGCCTTAATCGCCAAACAGCCGTCTGTGACTACGTTCGCAGCTTAAGTTGACACGCCTTGGGCAATGCCGTGTCCTTACCGGGATCTGCGACTTTTAATAATTGATATAAGATTCAGGATTGTCGCAAAACTTTTTTAAATTGGTATTACTAACAATAAATCAAGCGGGAGCCGGAATGCCAGGTAAATCGCCATCAAAATCAGGAGTGCGATCGCCCAAATTCGACACCTTCGCCTGACGCACCGGCTCGAAATCTTCTCCAAGAAGAGGTTTCACGCCCTGCGTCACCTGATGCACCCACCAATGTTCCTGAGTTTGCACCGCAGCAAATCCCGCAGCCCCCGCCCAAGCATCAATACTACCAGCCGCGTAAGACTTAATATAAGGCTCTTCAAAGATATCAGTCAGCCACTCTGTCTGCCGCAAAGTTTTTTGATTTCCGTCCAAAATTGCCACTTGTCCCCCAACCTTCAGCAGTCGGAAGCTTTCTCGCAAAATTGCCTGCGAGACAGCAGGCGGCGTTTCGTGAAACAGCAACGAAGCTGCGACTAAATCGAAGCTGCTGTCAGCAAAACCCACGCTTTCAGCATTTCCGTGCAACCACTCGATATTTAACCCAGCTTTTTGCGCTTTCATTTCGGCGACTACCAGCATATAAGGCGACAAGTCCAGGCCGATAACTTCCGCTTCAGGAAAGGCTTGTTTGAGCATCAGTGTGGTCGAACCGGTGCCGCATCCCAAATCAATAATTCGGCGCGGTTTTACCCGCACAGCGTCAATCAAGCATTGTCTGGCGACTGTTTCGTGGGGAGGCAAAACGTATTGCGTGATTGGATCGTAGGAAACCGCTGCACTGGGGTTGAGGTAGCCGCCTTTGATGCCGTGAAAGTTTTGGCTGCTGTAATATTCGGGATAAACTAGGTTGGGTTGTCGGTGGCGATCGCCCGCTGTTTCCCAGTCAATACCCTCGTAGAGTCGTTTGATTGCTTCTTCGTCGATCGCCAGTCGGATCAGCGGCGACAAAAAGCGCTCGAAAATTGTATCCTTACCAACAGCCATAAAAACTCCTTGCACAACAACTCTTTTAATTTTAGCCAACGCCAGCCAGTTAGTCGATTTGAGATTTTCCATTTTTCGATTTGAGATTGGCGTTTACCTCCCGTACCCTGCTTCTTGCCGAACCTCTTTAGATTTTAGATTTTAGATGGGAGTTTGCCTCCGCGACACTCATCCGTTGCCCAACTTGCTTCTTCCTGCTTGCTTCTTGCTGTTCGTTACTAATCGGAATTTTTATCAAAAACTCCGTCCCGCCAGCCGGAGGTTGAGAAATTTTGATGCTACCGCCGTGTCCGTCCACTACAATTTTGTAGCTAATTGCTAATCCCAAACCAGTCCCTTGCCCAACTGGTTTTGTAGTAAAAAATGGGTTAAAAACTTGATCTTGAATGTTGTCGGGAATGCCCGGGCCGTTGTCGGTAATCGCCACTTTCAGAAATTTACCGCCATTTTCTCGAATTACTCCCGTGGAAATAGTAATTATTTTATCCAGGCGATCGATCTCATTCAAAGCATCCATCGCATTGCTCAGCAAGTTCATAAACACCTGATTTAGCTGAGAAGGATAACACTCAACTGAAGGCACTTTTCCGTATCTCTTGACTATGTAAATGCCATTTTTGATACGGTTGGAGAGCAGCAGCAAGGTATTCTCCATACCTTCGTGAATATCCGCCATTTTTTTGTCAGATTCATCGAGGCGAGAAAAGTTGCGTAAAGAAAGAACTATGCTGCGAATGCGTTCGGTTCCTATTTTCATAGAATTTAATATATGTGGCAAATCCTCTTCAATAAAATTTAGTTCGATTTCTTCGGTAAAATCGGCAATTTCTGGGGGAACTTCTGGGAATGTTTGTTTGTACAAACTCACCAATTCTAATAAATCTTTAGTATATTTTGTGGTGTGAGGCAAATTAGCCGAAATGAAGTTAACCGGGTTGTTGATTTCGTGCGCTATCCCCGCCACCATTTGACCGAGGGATGACATTTTTTCGCTCTGCACTAAATGGGTTTGAGTCTTTTTTAGTTCGTGTAAGGCACTATTCAGCAGTTTTACTTGGTCTTGGGTTTGAGTGTAAAGGTGAGATTGAGTAATTGCGATCGCCAATTGATCTGCTACAGCTTTTAACAGTTTAATTTCCTCCCCGCTCCAAAACCACTGAGTAGCGTGGCTGCAAACTAAATAACCCTGTCGCTGGTTTTGAGTCGGCACAGGCACGGCTAAATAGCTATTAGCTTTCAGTTCGAGCGGTTGACTTGCACCCCTAGTCCAAGTGTCGCCAGTAAAAATAATTGGCTCTGATTGGTCGCTCCCTACTGACAAATTTTCCACCAAGTAAGGCTCAAAGTTTATCGCTTGTCTCGGACAATCAAATTGGGAAGATTCCCACAAAATTTGTAAAGTTTTGTTCTGCGGTTCGTACCAACCAAAAGCCGCTCGTTCTAGATGCAGCAAATTTACTATTTCTTCGACTGTACTTTGCACGATTTTGTCTAATTCTAGAGAAGCGCGAATGCGTCCAGCAATCCGGTTGAGCATGGCTTCTCGCTCGGCTCTGGCGTGATTGTTTTCCGAGTAATAAATTAGCCAAATTGCTGCTAGCATTGCCGGAACGAGCAGTCCGACGACGACGGATGTCAGAAAATTTAATGCTTGCAGTTTGGATTCAATATTTTCACGGGGAATTATTAAGGCCATCGACCAATTCACTTCCTCGAGGGGAGCGTAGACCGCATAGACCCATTTGTTATCTATGTTTACCAGTTCGATGTTCGTCTGGCGAGCGATCATGTGCCGCGCAATTGTGGAGAGTGCGGAATCTTTTGACTGTAAAAAGCTTGGAGCAGGCCGATCGCTATTTCCGATTAAGTTATTGTTGGGATGAACAATTGGCACTCCTTCTGAATTGAGCGCAAAAGCATAACTCTCGGAACCGTAATGCAGGCTGTTAACAACATTTGCTACTCTGTCTAATTTAATGCTGCCCGATAGGACTCCAATTACTTGATTGGAAGCCTGTGGCAATGCCCAAACAGGAGCTGAAACGACAATCGTCGAAACTTGTGTACTGCGGCTGATCAGCGGGTCAGAAACGTTAATCTGCCCGGCGATTGCTTTTTTAAAGTGTTGGCGGTCTTTGACATTCGTGCGGTTGCCTAGAGTGTTAGTTAGTGAGCCGTCGGGTTGAATTAATGCCAGGATGAAATACTCTTTTAACCTGTATATTTCTCCTTGCAACCGGGGTTCTACTAATTCCCAATTGAGAGTGCGAACCTTTGGAGAGTAAGCGATGGTTTCTATTTCTGCTTTGCGGCTGCTGAGCCAGCGATCGATTTCATCGGTGCCTTTTTGTAGTTTTAATAGTGCTATTTCCTTTAAATTGTCCAGGATTAGCCCGCGCACAAAAAAATAGCTGACGCAAGTAGTTGTGCTAATGGTTAAAGCCGTGGTGCCGAGAATTAGCAGGGTCAGCAAATGGCGCCGCTGCCGTCTGTGCTGCGAAAGACTTTGCAGTTGCTGCCAGCGCGATTGAGCGCTGATGCTGATATTTTGCCAAAAATGGCGCAGTTTTTGCCTTTGGTGGGGCGGCGGCGCAGAAACGGGTCGGGCTTGATTTGCTGGTTTTTGCATCATCAAATGTTCTCGTCGAGAGTCAAATCGATCGAACGGCATTGGTCAATGGGCAGAATTAATATCAGGTCAGCAGTGAGGACTTGAGTGGGAGCATTTTATTTCTGTAAAAAGCATTTTTTTTCGATTGCTGTTGGCCCTGAGCGACCTATATAAGGCTCGTGAGGGAGACAGCACTACGACGATCCCACTTGATTCCTCCTAGGTTTTGCCGATCGGGATGTGGATTTCTGGCTGCCAACTATTTTTATTTCGATCGCAATATCGCATTCTATTTTGACATCAATTTTGTATTTTGACCTTTGAGTGTACTTTCTGGAGGTTAGTGCTTTACGATATATTTAATATCTATCTCGTTTGTATAACAAAATCTTTGTAAATAACACAGAGAAAATACGGAGTTTTTTAAATTAGCAATGTATTATAAATTATGGGCAAAACCGTATTGACATTTTTACAAATTTGCGCTAGAGCTTCAAGCAGAAATCTTTTCGTCTAAAGCTTTTTTGGCCAAGCGGGTTGCATAAACGGTGAGGGCGATCGTTGCTAGCAAACCAATGCCGTATAGAGCCCACTCAGCAGTAGTGCGCGATCGCCCTTCGGCTCCGATTGCAGCCAAACTCCCAGCCAGGGAGCCGATATAAACATACATCACGGTTCCGGGAATCATACCAATCCAAGAGGCGAAAAAATAGTCTCTGAGAGACACCTGCGTGACTCCAAAAGCATAGTTAAGTAAATTAAACGGAAAAATTGGCGAAAGCCGCGTCAGTAATACAATTTTCCATCCTTCCGAAGCAACTGCGGAGTCGATCGCCTGAAATTTGGGATTTCCTTCTATCTGTTTGGAAACCCAATCGCGAGTTAAATACCTACCTATTAAAAAAGCGCAAGTTGCGCCCAAAACCGATCCGATAGAAACGCAAACCGTGCCGCCAACGACTCCGAATAAAACGCCAGAACCGAGAGTCAGCAAAGAACCGGGGATAAATAAAACTGTTGCGATAATATAAATTACGATAAAAGCTGCGGGGCCCCAAGGGCCGAGATTGGCGATCGACTCCAGCCCATTTTTCAGAATTCCTTGAAAATTGAAAAACTTTCCCGCCACAATCAAAGCCACAACCAAACCAATCCCTACAATTAGCTTCCATTTATTTGATGGTGGTGGATTTTCTTCACCGGGCGATCGCAAATCATTCATAACTTAAAATCTCCATTCTCAATAATATGGGCATGGGGCATTGGGCCCAAAAGCATGGGGAATCGGGAATCGGGAATCGGGCCCAAAAGCATAGTTTCTTCCTTCTTCCTTCTTCCTTCTTCCTTCTTCCTTCTTCCTTCTTCCTTCTTCCTTCTTCCTTCTTCCTTCTCAAATCAAAGTACCGCCGCAACTAGAACCGGAACCTGCCGTACAGCCGTAACAATAAGCAGCAGTTTGCACCTCTGGAATTACATCTAAACTACCAGATTCTAGCAATTTAGCAACAGTTATCCTTTCCCCGCTGCCAGTTTTAGCCGGCAGATTCTCCATTTGGTTAAAATCGCAGTCGTAGACATTGCCCAAATAGTCGATCGACAATTCGTTGCGACACATTAAATGTTCCAGAGTACCGGGATTAAAATTATCCTCCAAAAATCCTAGATAAGGCTTGTGAAGTTTCTTATGTTCCAAATGAAACTTAGTCCGTCCCACGGGCAAATTAGTAATCGCGAACAAGTGATTAAAACAAATCCCAAAATGTTCGGCTAAATAAACCTTGTAATCTTGCTGTAACTTACCTTGTTCCGCTGTTAGCGAAAACTTATCTGTTGCCGGCACTTGCGGATTGTACACCAAATCCAGAATCAAATTGGGGTTTTTCCCGTATCCCAACTGATTTAGCTTTTGCAGCGCTCGAATCGAACTGTCAAAAACACCGCTACCGCGCATTTTGTCAACATTATCAGCTTGGTAGCAGGGAAGCGATGCCACTATTCTAAGTTGGTGTTGCGCGCAATATTCGGGAATATCTTCAAAACCCTTTTCAAAGTAAATCGTCAAATTAGAACGAACAATTACCTCTTTACCTGTCGTCCGGGCAGCTTCCGCCAGCGGTTTAAAACCGTAAAGCATTTCGGGAGCACCGCCAGTGAGGTCAACAGTTTTAATTTGAGGAAAACGGCGAATGATTTCGATTAATTGGTCGCATATTTCCGGGGAAAGTTCTTCTGTTCGTGTTGGGCTAGCTTCTACGTGACAGTGAGTGCAAGCGAGATTGCAGCGTTTTCCTAGATTAATTTGTAAAACTGTAATCGGCTTTTTAGTTAAAGCTGAGTTGAGTTTCTTTTTGAAAGGTGTGATTGCTGTCTGAATCATGTGCTAAATTTTTTAGTCTGTGCTCGCAACGAATATAGAGGCGTTCCGGGGGAACGCCTCTCATAATTTAGCACTAATTCTTTGGATGCGACAGCGACAGGTTAAAATCTGTCAGTTGAGAATCGATCGCCACCCCAAGCCAAGGATGATAATTTCAAGATTAATCTGTTTTGAGAGAGTCAACTAATTTTTCAACTCGTGCTTTAATTTCACCTCGAACGCGATGAAAAGTTTCGATAGGTTGTCCGTCGGGATCGTCGAGTTGCCAATCTTCAAATACTTCTCGCAATACCCACGCTTCGGGTAAATTCACGCCGCAGCCGCACAGAGAAATTACTGCGTCGTAGTCTTCGGCATTGAATTCGCTTAATGCGTTAGATTTTTGGTCGGTGATATCAATGCCGATTTCTGACATGACTTGAATTGCTGTCGGGTGAACTCTGCTTGATTCTAAGCCGGAACTGCTGACGGCAATTTTGTCTTTGCCGATGGTTTTAGCGAATCCTTCTGCCATTTGCGATCGGCAGGAGTTTCTTTTGCAAACGAACATTACTTTTTTCATGGTTTTTGTTAGTTGTTGGTTATTGGTTGTTAGTTGTTAGTTAAGGCCCCGGCGGTTAGAAACCGCGGCTACACAAACGATGTCCGCCTCCGCGGACTGAAGAGAAATCCCAAATTTTTCATTCTGCAACCCGCGGAGGCGGGTTTTGTCTGTGTAGCCGCGATTTCAATCGCCCGGTGATTCTTCAACCCGCGGAGGCGGGTTTTGTCTGTGTAGTTGCGATTTCAATCGCCGTGTGATTCTTGTTCTTTGCGTTCGCTGTAGCGATCGGTCAAATAGTCCGTTTGCTCCCGCAACAACATGGTAAATTTATAAAGTTCCTCCATTACGTCGATCGCGCGATCGCGAAAAGGCGAATCCTTCATCGTCCCATCCTCATTAAACTCCTGATAAGCCTTAGCAACCGAAGACTGATTCGGAATCGTAAACATCCGCATCCAGCGGCCCAAAATCCTCAAAGTATTAACAGCATTAAAAGACTGAGAACCGCCACTAACCTGCATCACCGCCAAAGTGCGGCCTTGTGTCGGTCTAACAGCCCCAATAGTTAAAGGAATCCAGTCAATTTGATTTTTCAGAACCCCCGTAATATTGCCGTGCATTTCTGGACTCGACCACACTTGACCCTCCGACCACAAGCTCAATTCCCGCAATTCTTGAACCTTCGGATGCGTATCGGGAACGCTGCCATAAATCGGCAATTCAAGAGGGTTAAAAAACCGAACTTCTGCACCAAAATCTTGAATAATTCTAGCCGATTCTTCCGCCAACAAACGGCTGTAAGAACGCTCTCGCAAAGAGCCGTATAAAAACAGAATTCGGGGTTTATGAGTAAATTCGTTCATGAGATTCTAGCAATTGGAATTGGGAAGACAACGAGGGTCTCGCAGCGAGGCAGTTTCTGGTTTTCGGGGAAACCAAAATGCTGTTCGCTTGCAGACTTCTACCAACATTAACATCACTGGAACCTCAATTAAAACACCGACAACTGTGGCCAATGCTGCACCTGAGTTTAAGCCAAAAAGCATGACAGCCGTAGCAATCGCTACCTCAAAATGATTGCTAGCCCCAATCAGCGCGGCAGGTGCTGAATCTTCGTAGGACAGGTTGAGTTTTAAAGCTGCTACATAAGAAATCAGGAAAATGAAGTTTGTCTGGATAAACAGAGGCACAGCAATTAAAAGAATGTGCAGAGGATTGTTAATAATCAACTCTCCTTTGAAGGCAAACAAAAGAATTAGCGTAATCAAAAGAGCAGCCGTAGCAACTGGACTCAGATATTGCATAAACTCTCGATCAAACCATTCTCGCCCTTTATGTTGGAAAATCCAGAAACGGCTATACATTCCGGCCGCTAAGGGCAAACCGACATAAATGAATACAGACAATACTATTGTCTGCCAAGGAACAACTAAATCATTTGCTGCTAACAGCCATCTGCCTAGTGGTGCATATAAAAACAGCATGGCTAGGGAATTAACAGCAACCATAACGAGGGTATGTCCTTGATTGCCGTAGGAGAGATATGACCACATTAAAACCATCGCAGTACAGGGGGCAATTCCTAATAATATTGTACCCGCAATGTAGGAACTAGCGATGGAAACTTCACTGCCACCAATTATTTCGGTGCCTGTAATGAGGGGGCGAAATAGCCAACCCAAGAAAAACTGAGAAAAGGCTACCATTGTCAATGGTTTGATGAGCCAGTTGACGACTAATGTTAAGATCACTGGTTTGGGCGTTCGCGCTGCATTTGCCGCTTGGGTAAAGTCAATTTTTACCATGATGGGATACATCATAAAAAATAGACAAATGGCAATAGGAATTGACACCTGATAAACGCTCATAGCATCAAGGGTGACGGCGACGCTGGGGAATAATTTACCGAGAATAATACCGCCTAAAATGCAAAGGAATACCCAAAGGGTGAGGTATCTTTCAAAAAAACTGAGCTTGCTTCCTGCTTGGACAGGTGAGTTAGTTGCTTGAGGATGGTTCATTTAGTTAACTGGTCAGTGAAAATTCATGAGAAAAAATCAAAATTTAGCCTGCTGTCGCAATAACTCCTCAATCGTCGAGTCAAGCTGAGCCTTGCCACCAAACACTGTCCCCACCTTGCCATTGTAGAAGTGCTGATAAATTAGTTGATAACCTTGTTTGGGTAAAGGAATATAACCCACAGAACTAACTAAGGTCGGAGCTTTCTTCATGTAGAATTCTACAAAGTTGCGTACCTCTACTTTCTTTTGAGCAGAGTTGTAGTTGACATAGATAAATAGAGGTCGTGCCAGGGGGTTATATTGAGCTTTTTCTACAGCTTCGCGCGACGGTAGCACGGCTCCTTTACCCCTGTCAATAGCTACAGCTTTCAATTTACTTTGATTGTCTTCGTAATAGGCAAATCCAAAGTAACCCAAAGCATTTTCGTCTTTAATAACTCCCTGCACTAAAACTGTGTCATCTTCACTAGCTGTATAGTCGGTGCGACTGGCTTTAGCAGTACCCACTATGGCCTCTGTGAAGTAGTCAAATGTACCGGAATCTTTGCCTGCACCGTAGAGGGTTATCGGTCGATTTGGCCAATTTGGTCGAATCTGATTCCAGCTAGTAATTTTTCCTTGGGCTCCTGGTTCCCAAATCTTTTTCAATTCCTCTACACTAATGTCTTTTGCCCAGTCATTTTTGGGATTGACTACTACTGTGAGCGCGTCAAATGCGACTGGCAATTCGTAGTAGCGGATGCCAGCTTTGTTGCAGGCTTCCATCTCACCGGGCCGGATGGGTCGCGAGGCGTTGCTGATGTCAGTTTCGCCAGCACAAAACTTTTTAAATCCACCGCTAGTGCCGGAAAATTCAACAGTAATTTGTGCTTTTTTGGGATGCGTATTTTGATATTCTTTGGCCATCGCATCCGTAATGGGATACACAGTGCTGGAACCGTCAATTTTAATGCTTTGCGACTCTTGCGACTGGACTTGAGTGCAGGAGTTAAGGAGCGCGATCGCACCTATTGTCAAAGCAATTATACTTAGTGCGAAAACCTTGGGCTTTTCTGCTGGGTTCATTGACCTCACCCAATGCCATAACTAAGGGGTACAGTTGCATCATATCAATAAAAGTTGATATGTCAAGTATGGTAGAAGACAAACAGACAATAAACGCATTAAGAAATGTTGATTGATTAATCTGCGTCGGAACAGGGGCGCGCCGGCAGAATCTGGCCGCATCGGCGGTAGTCCGACAGGTACTGTTCCAGGGCGAGAAACTGAGCTAAATTGAGGCTGTAGTAGATCCAGCGGCCTTCTTGGCGGCTGCGGACTAAAGCTGCTTCCTTCAAGGTTTTGAGGTGAAAAGAGAGTTTGGACTGAGAGACCAAAAGCCGATCGCACAAATCGCAAACACACAACTCCTGTTCCCGCAGCAACTCCAAAATCTGAATCCGCAGGGGGTCAGAAAGAGCGTGAAAGCCTGCGGAGACCAGTTTTTGCTCAATTGGGGGTTGTGGAGTGCGATCGGGCTTGGCTGTCGAATTTTTAAGCATCAATTATTTTGAAAAAATCCATACAAAACATCATATTTTCTCAAGCTTCATCCCAAAACATTGGTGCATTTAGCATCGACAGATCCTTCCGAGTCGATATTACTTCGGAGTCTGTACCCGCGCCGGCACATCAGTAAGTCCGGCTTTTTGCAGCAGCGAAATCACCCCTATAGATAAAATTCCCCCAATAATTGCCCCAACAACTACCAGGATGAGAAAGCCTTTTTGGAGAGTTTTTTTAGTAGCCGGGTGGTACTGGCTCGGTAACTCTTGACCTTGCTCGTCAAGTTCTTGATCCAAGGGGTCTAGCGGATTCGATGGATTTGAGTTAAAAGGATTGGGTGCTTGATTCATGGCTGGCTTTGGTTAAAGGATATCAACAACTATTTTAACTTGCGATTTGCCGTCGCAGCTTAAATAATAAATTCTGGATTTACTCAACACTCGATAAAATTTATTAAGATACCGAGGATTTTAGCAACATTGTTGATAAAATATTCGTCTGTGTCAATTTCGATCGCAATTCCTTTTAGCTTAAAGAATTTCCAGATACTTCCAGTTGTCACAACTCCATAAATTGTCTGAATATCATTTTCGTGACGCTGGTTAAATATTTGTGCTGCGATCGTTTCTGCCATGCACTGTCCTAAGCCGGATTGAATGTTGTCGTTTTTTGCTTCAACCAAGGCGATTACTGGGGATTCAATGACTAGCTGTTCGGGCGATCGGCTAATTAAAAAATCGCAATAACCGCTCAAACCCCTAGCAGCGTCTACATTGAATTCTCGACCTGAAAATAAACTCATCCGTTCCGGTAGCATTTTTTTGATTTCAACTAATATTGGCGCGACAATTAGCTCGGAGCGAGCTTTCTCGGAATTAATTTCTAATGCTAAAGGCAGATTGAATTGCAAAGTTTCTTGCAAAAAATTGCTGGGTTCTATTTCAGGGATATTGGCAAACAAGCCAACCGTTCTAGTAAAAGTTATGCCGAAAGTTGCCTTGATTTGTTCGACGCTAAATTGACTGTAGGGCATTTAACTCCCTCTCCCGAAAAATTAAGTGTTTTTAAGCAGCTAACATTATATCACTTTAGGCGCTAAAATTTTGAAGCGGGGGTATTTATATACTTGCCTGATTGTCCAATGCTTTCTGTCAAAAACAATTACTATGACGTTACGCGAACTTCAAGACCGAGCACTGAGGTTGTCGGCCGAGGAGCGATGGCAGTTGATCGATGCCTTGATGCGATCGCTCCAACCGAAACCCCGATCGAAGGTAAAACCGAAGGGTTTAGCCGCTAGTTTAATTGGCATTGCGAAAACGGATGCGCCACCACCTACAGATGTCGAAGTAAAGGCAATGTTAGATGAGCGGTTAGTGCAAAAATATCTGTGATGAAAGTTTTATTCGATACCAATGTTTTACTGGATGCAATGCTTGCCCGCGAACCTTTTGTAGCGGATGCTGCTTTTTTACTGAATGCAGTTGAATCAGGGCGAGTTGAAGGGTTTATGTCGGCGACAACGGTTACGGATGTGCATTATTTGGTTGGACGACAAACCAAGAGTTCTGAATCTGCGATTGCCGCCGTAACTCGACTGTTGGCATTGATGGAAATTTGTGCGGTGGATCGAGAGGTTCTGGAGCAAGCGATTGCGCTGGAATTGCCGGATTTTGAAGATGCGGTGCAGATAGCGTGTGCGATCGAGTTAGAGTTAGAGGCGATCGTTACCCGTGATATAAATGGATTCGCACTCTTTGCCGATTCCCGTTTTTTCACCTCAAGAACTGAGAAATCGGTTGACCTAGCAGAGGGCTAAATCAATTAGGCGATCGGTGTTTCATCCCGGCTTCAAAGCGCGGAAATGAAACACTTACAAAATAAGGTAGAAAATATCTGTTACTCTTCTGCTTTGGAAAGGCGATCGAGAGAAATTGTTGCCGCTTCTGATACTTGAGAATTGCTATCTTTTTCTAAGTATTTCAAAGCCGAAACGCTTTTAACACTCGGCAAATTGCCCAAAGCTTCAGCCAGCCTCTGGCGGATCAGCCAATCTTCCGACTGAGCAAAGTTGAGGATGCGATCGATCGCGCCAATGTCCTTAATTTCCCCCAAAGCCGAAATCGCCGCCTGCTGGATCACCACTTGCTCGCATTCGAGAGCTTTCAGCAACACGTCGCGAGCCCGCGGATCTTTGAGATTTCCCAGAGAAACCGCCGCACTAAAGCGCACCAGCCATTCAGTATCTTCGTAAAAAGCCCGCACCAAAGCCTCAAAAGCTCTGATATCTTCCAGATAGCCCAAAGCACCCGCAGCGTCAGCGCGAATGCCGTAATCCGGGTCAGTTTCTAGTAATTTGACTAAAATGGGATAACACTCTGCTGTCGGTTTGACTCCGAGAGCAAACACAGCCATCGATCGCACTTGCAAACTTTCATCATTCAACACCTTTTTAATCAAAGGTACAGCCTCTGCTGCAGGGACGTTCCGCAAGTTAGCCAAGGCCACCATGCGATCGGCAGAATTTTCGCTTTCTAACTTGGCTGCAATTTGCTCTAAGCTTAAAGTTGTCATTATCAGTAAATCTTGTAGTAAAACTTTACATTCTGGTTATTTTGATTATAAGTGAGTCTCCGGTTAAAAGCAGGCAGTAAAAACCGCCCCCATCTGAGATTGCAAACCGATCGCACTATCGATCGAAAGCTCGGATTAATGGAAATAATGAATTAGAAAGTCTATTATTAAAATCCCAAGCACAGGCTAAGTGTTTCTGGTGTTTCTGTCATTCCCTAACGCTTTGCCGATATTTATACCAGTTTTCCCAAAAATGCAACTCGGTAGCCCGCGCTCCAAACCCTTATACAATCAATCATTCCCCATCCACAATCAAAAATGGTATTAGCCGCCCTCTGACAACCTGCCCCATCAATTATGTCCTTTTACCACCCACCCTTTTACTCCTCAGCATTAGAACAGGCGATCGACCGCTACCCGCTAACCGCCGTACCAGAAACTTCCTTAGCAGCGGCGATCGCCCTGATGAGTCAGTTGGAAAATAGTTGTCCCCTCACCAAAACACCTTTACCCTCAGAACCGGGGGCGATGACCGAAATCTCCCCGCCGGAACAGGTGCGGGCCTCCTGCGTGCTCGTGGTGCAAGACCAGCAGACTATTACCACAGACAACTTATCCGACAACCCCAGCCGCGGGCTGTTACTGGGGATATTAACTCCCGCCGACTTAGTGAGGCCGATCGCTTCTGGCAAAATAGACACTCACAAAAAAAGAGCCCTGCACAAAATACCAATTTCCGACATCATGTCTCCGGTGTCGGTTGTCCTCACAGCATCCGAGGATCAAGACGTGTTCGGCGCTTTATCCTTATTTCGCCAGCACAAAATTCGCTATTTGCCGATCGTCAATGAATTCCAGCACTTGGTAGGAGTGCTCACCAGGGAAAGAATTCGCCAAGTATTGCAACCTTCCAACATTCTGAAATTGCGGCGGGTAGCAGAATTGATGACTACGCCAATTACAGCGCCCCACACCGCGTCGCTGCTGAGCATAGCCGAACTGATGTCAGAGCATCAAGTCAGTTGTGTAGTCATTACAAAAAACAAAGAATTGACAATGGAGAAGCCCAAAGATGACTATACCTCCATTTTTCACTATTCCTTTCAGCAACCTCTGGGAATTATTACCGAATACGACATCGTGCAGGCACTGTTTCTTGAAGTAAATTTCGAGCAAACCCCAGCTCAAGAAGTGATGAGAACTCCCCTGCAGTTTCTGCAACCTTCCGATTCCCTGTGGACGGCGCACAAACAAATGCAGCAGCAAGAAGTGCAGCGGTTGGTGGTGTGCGGAGGGCGCGGAGAACTGTTGGGAATTATTACCCAAACCAACTTGCTCCGAGTCCTCGATCCGACAGAAATGTACCGAGTTGTCAAACAGTTGCAGCAGTCGGTTTATCAACTACAAGCAGAAAAATTGGAACTGCTGCAAAGCCGCAATGCCAAATTGGAACAGCAGGTGCGCGAACGGACTGCCAAACTCCACGAACAGGTGCAGCGCGATCGGCTGTTAACTCAAATTTCCTTGCGGATTCACCAATCCTTAAACCTCGAAGAAATTCTCAACGCCAGCGTCGATGAAGTCCGGCAAGTTCTGCAAGCCGACAGAGTAGCGATCATGCGTTTGGAGTCGAAGGATTTGGGCATTGTCGTGGCAGAATCCGTTGCCTCGAAATGGTCTTCAATCTTGGGAGAAATCATGCCAGATACAATGTGGCATGAATCTTCGCTGGCGATCGAACAGGAAATATACGCCGTCCCCGACATCGAGCAAGCTAATTTAAATGCCGAAACATCTGCGCGCTTGCAGCAAGCGCAAATCAAAGCTTATTTGATTGTACCAATTTTGCAAGACAGCAATTTGTGGGGCGTGATGTGCGTCCATCAGTGTTCTAAATCGCGACATTGGCAACCTTCGGAAGTGGATTTGCTGCTGCAACTGGCAACTCAAATCGCGATCGCCATTCAGCAAGCCCAACTTTACCAGCAAGTACAAAATCTCAACACCGACCTCGAACGCCAAGTCCAAGAACGCACCGCCCAATTGCAGCAAAAAGTGCAGGAACTCCAGCATTTAAACGTTCTCAAAGATGAATTTCTCAGCACAGTTTCTCACGAACTACGCACGCCTTTAGCTAATATGAAAATGGCTATTCATATGCTGAAAGTTTCTCCCACACCAGACAGACGGCAGATTTATTTAGAAATTTTAGAAACAGAATGTACTAGAGAAACCGATTTGATTAATGCTTTGCTCGATTTGCAGCGCCTCGAAGCAGCCGCTTGCCCGATCGACCTCGAACCAGTAAACTTAGAAATCTGGCTGCCTGCGATTATCGAGCCATTTTACACCAGGGCCCAGAACCGCCACCAGCATTTGCGAGTCGAGTGCGATCGCCACCTCCCCACGATCAGTTCCAACCGCGCTAGTTTAGGACGAATTTTAGCAGAACTCCTCAACAATGCCTGTAAATATACTGCCAATGACGGCGAAATCTCTTTGAAAGTTGAGTGCAAAAAGAGAGACTGGGAAAAAGGAAGAATCGAGAAAAATCCGCGACAAGCAAGTGTTCTGGCTTCCGAAATTCAATTTACACTCAGCAATCAATCGTCTATTTCGATAGAGGAATTGCCTCGAATTTTTGAGAAATTTTATCGAGTTCCCAACGCCGATCCCTGGAAACAAGGAGGTACAGGTTTGGGTTTAGCTTTGGTGCAAAAACTTATCGAACAGTTGCAGGGAAAAATTGAGGTTGAAAGCAGCAATGGCTGGACTAATTTTACCGTAACATTTCCTATTAACCAGGATGAGAATTAGTCCGCCGTCATCTTTTTTGCTCTCACTCTTTTTTGGGAGCTAGTTTGCGGATGCCAGACTCTACTGGTACAAAATTCAAATATTCATTTTTATCTTCCACAAGTGATGATTTAGATACTTGATACTTCTTGCCTTTGGTGGGGTGATTCGCAACGGTGCCCAAGCAGGGTATGCCAAAATTTTCTAATTGACTGAAAACTGTTTTGACTACAGAAAACTTGACCTGGCGAACTGATACAACCATCAGTATTCCATCGGTGCGCGCCGCTAAATAATTCGCATCTTTACTGTCAACCAGCGGCGGCGTATCATAGATAACTAAGTCAAATGTTGCGTGCAGTTCTTCCATCAAATACTGCATCTGAGATGAGGCAAGCCGTCTGGCAGTACCGGGGACAGGAAGACCGGCAGTTAATACAAACAGATTATCTGCTAGGTGCGATCGCTGGATAATTTCATTGGGTTCGTGTTTACTGTCGTCGAGCAAGTTGCTCAATCCCTTGATATTAGGCAGTCCCAAGAGCAAGTGCAAGCTGGACGAATGCAAATCGGCATCTACTAACAGCACTCGCTGGCCCGCCAGCGCTGCGACGTGGGCTAGGTTTAAAGCAACGGTAGATTTGCCTTCGCCAACTGTAGCCGAACCAACTGCCAAAGATCCAATAGTTCGATTTGAAGAAAGAAAACGGATATTAGTATAAAGAGAGTCAAAAGCTTCTATAAATTCGGAAGCTATTTTTTTATCCCCCTCTTTTCCTTCAAGATAAGCATAGGCATTAGCAATAGAAGGCGGAAATTTTTTAGCATTTTTGTCCCGAGGAATCACTCCCAATAAAGGTGGATCAAACGCATCTTTAACATCATCAGCAGAGTAGAAAATATTGCGTAACTTTTCAATCAGGATAGCCACGGCCACACCCAAAACTAGCCCCCCAACAATTGCCATGAAAAATTTGTTGGCATTTTTCGAGGCCACGGGAATATATTCGCCACTCTTAGGCTCTCGCGGTATCTGCGGCTCAGAAATTATTTCCCAAGGTACTTGGCTTTGAGCTGCTTGGACGCGCAGAGTTTCTCGCTGAGTTAAAAGTTGATCGCGGGTGCGGGCTGCTATGTCTAATTGCTGTTGCAGTTCGTTGTAGCGACGAGCTATACTGGGAAATTCTCTTGCTTGTCGGCTCAAATCATTTTTTGTTTGGGTGATCGCCTGACTGCGAGCTTCTAAAACTTGAACTTGGTTAGCAGTATCAACCAATTGTTTGATCAAACCTATGCGAATCGAATTTTGAAAATTCTGAACTTTAGCATTGGCTTGAGGGCCTACTAAATTTTGCCCCAAAATTCGCTCCGTTTGCTGGTTGAGCAAAGCTACTAAATTTGCCCGCTTGCGCTCTAAAGCTTCCACTATCGGGTTAGCAGATTTAAAACGAGCTGTTTCTATAGCAATCTGACCTTCTACTTCCTTAACCTTGGTCAGCAACTCTTTATATTGAGGTTCTTCGCTTAAAGCTGAAGCGGCAATAGCTTCATTTGGTGTAAAATCTAATTGCTTTTGCAAATTAGCGTACAGCGTTTTCTGTTCCTGGAGCAGCCTTTGAGTTTCTAACTCTAAAGTTTCTACGGCGCGAACTTGCACGATCAATTGCGCGCCTTGTTCTTTAGGATCGGTAATTTTTTGCTGCTGCTGTATCACCTGTAACTCCGACTTCAGGTCATTTACGCGCTTGCTAAGTCCAGGAAGCTGGTTTTCAATAAAATTAACACCTTCACCAATACGACTCTTGCGTTCGTCAAGGCTGTACTTTAAATATTTCTTTTTAACTTCTTGTAAAACAAACTTAATTAATTCAGGTTCATTGCCCAGGAAACGAATTTCCAAAATTTTAGTTAGCGTCAACTCATTCTCTCCGAGGCGCAAAACGACTAATCCTTTTTGAAGAAGTTCCTCGGTCATTTTTGGATATTTTTTTTGGACTTGTTTCGTAATAGCCGATAGCATCTGAGGACTCTGGAGAATTTGCAGTTGAGTTGCGTAGTCCAAACTAAAAAAATCTCGACTGGGCACTCCCCCCCCCTCGCTGCGATTGGCGAGAGCAGCGGGGTCAGCAATTCTTGCCTCCGTTGTCACGGGTTCCACTAGCAGCCGAAAATCGCCTTGATATGTTTTTTTGCTTTGCTTGATCTGAAAATAAATTCCACCGCCTGCTAGAGCGACAATCCCAATGATGACTAGGGCTTGTCGCCCAAGAGTTCTAAACAAGGGCTTGAGATTCAATCCTTTCTGAGGCGGCCCGCTTAACTCTTCTCCCTCGTCAACGGGAAATTGCTGCACCTGTCTGCTCTGGTTGCTAATTGGTACGATATGAGCGTCCTGTTCTTTTTCCATGTTGACCTCTTTCATATTTTTTTGGTAAAATCAGCTTGATTCTGCGAGCCTTCTGCTTGATACTTTCACCCTTGACTTCAGGATATCACAGGAGATTCTGGGTTGGTTGGCTCTATTTCCTGCCAATAGTTGTCACTACTTTCACATAGTATACAAAAATAACTAAATTCATATCTTGTGCCGGCTGCAAAAGTTATTTTACTAACTGAAGAGAGAGTTGTATGCGACTGTATTTCTGTCGGCTGTGTTCTGCTTGTATTCCGGGTTTCTGGGGGACTCTGCCAACTTTTTCTGGTATCGCTGAGCTTCACCGCAGCTCGCGCCATAACTTTACCAAAATTTTACAATTTCGGATCACACCTGGGCTACCGATCGTGCTGGTATTGCCTTCTCATCTCTGCCATTTTGGCGATCGCCACCAACGACAGCAGCACCTGTTTAACTTACCCGCGAAATCGGCTAAAAAGTTTGACATTTTCCACGTAGATATAATAATTAACACCATTGGGCAGATGTTTGGAACGGCAAGGAATCGAATCAATTTCCGACAAAAATCTGCTTTTATCTTTTAATTGTCAATTTTTTGACGATATGGATAGGTGTTTAAATTTATATAATTAGACAGCCTAATTATAGTATCACAAATTGATCTCGATAGTACGAAAACGACATAAAAATTAATACTTGGTGCGCTCAAACTCGATCGACATCTGGAAAAACTGAAGCCTTCTGGGTTTTGCTAGCGGGCGGATGGCGCTGGGCGATGTGATGTCGGAGAAATATGCGGTTTCTGGGCTTTTCCAGTCTTACTAAAACCATCGCTGTGATTCGCCATCCGAGAAGAGTTATCGCACCAATAGTAGCGGGAAACGCGCAACTGGCTGTTTTTTTTTGAGGAACAGATGAAAGAGGCTGATGACAGATTCCTAAGGGAAGAGAAAGAGTTCGCAAGTGATGCGATAATTTCTCTGGATATCGCCCAGATGAGATTTTTGTAGTTATTGGTTTTTGACTTTACTAATTACCAGAAAGAATTGGTTTAAAGTCGGAACCCTTGTAGGGAGAAATTAAAATCAGACGATTCCTTACTCCACTCCTCTTCCTTCCAGGTAGAAGTCGCTGTCAACTGTCAACTGTCAACTAATTCTGTGCTTTCTTTTCTCGAAGTTTCAACAAAACTTCTGCATGAACTTCGCGGGTAATCGGATAGAAATATGTGAGAATCATGCCGCAAATTAAAGCAATTGTGGGCAGCGGCCCGATCGCAACTCGAATCGCAAACAGCGCAGAATTAGGCTGTACGGGCGCAGCCTGTCCCTGAATTGTGGCGAGAAATCCAGCTTGTTCTAATGCTTGGCCTACAAACCACAAGCCGATCGCCAAACCAATTTTTTGCAGCAACACCATAAATGAATAGAACACGCCTTCGCGTCTTTCGCCTGTTTGGAGTTCGTCGAGTTCAATCACATCCGGTATCATCGACCAAGGTATGAGATAAGCAGTAGAAACTCCCACACCGGCCATAACTGCTAACAGGTACATCTGGACTACTTGTCCTGGTTGCAGGAAAAACAGTCCGGCTTGGGCGATAATCCACAAACTCATGCCCATAAAATAAACGGCTTTTTTGCCATATCGCTCGCTGACTCTACTCCAAACAAATAACATGGCGAGTGCAGTGCCTTGAACGGCGATCGCGGTTTGAGTAAAAGTTGCTGGCGGCAGTCCCATCCAGTTGATGACAAAATATGGCAAAATCGAAGCAGTTAATTGCACTCCCAACCAAGAACAGAGGTAAATTCCAATTACGTACAAAAAAGGACGATTGTTAAAAGCAATCCGCAACTGTTCTCCTATCGGCAAGGAAGTTGAATAGTCGTCTACGGGATTTTCTGCTAATTGAGATAAGACGTGTTTGCGGGTTCCCAAAAAGCACCAGTACAAAGGCAATACTGAAATCACTGCACAGAGTGCGCCTAATATTAAGTATTTTTGGGTATCATCTTTAACTATTGCAAAGATAATTTGCGCTATGATTAGTGACAAAATGCTGCCACCGATCGAGAAAGTAAACCGGAAACTATTAAGGCTAGTACGTTCGTTGTAGTCTTGGGTTAATTCTGGGGTGAGGGCGGTGTAAGGCAGGTTGACGGCGGTGTAGGCTGTATTAAACAAAATGCCGATCGCCACATAGTACCAAAATAGTATCGTGGGGTCTTTGCTGGGCACAATCCACTGCAAAAAGAAGAAGATGCCGAAAGGAATTGCGCCGTAAACCATCCAAGGATAGCGGCGGCCCCAGCGATGAGATGTGCGATCGCTCAAAACCCCGACAATCGGGTCATTGATGGCATCCCAAACCTTACCGATTAGCAAAATGTTGCTAGCAGTCCCCGCAGCCAAACCGGCTACGTTAGTAAAGAAAAACAGCAGGAAAAATACCAGAACATTCGCCGTAATTGCGGGGCCGAGGTCTCCTGCACCGTAAGCTAATTTTGTGGAGAAGCTGAGTTTTTTGGTTTCGGGGTTATTGGCCGCTGGTTCAGGCGGGGAAGTGTTGCTCATAAACTTTTGTTTCGGGATTTTTGGGCAGGCGCAGTCTTTCCAGTAGGAGTATAACTCATGCTATGGCTTAATCACCTGTTGCAGCATTTGGATTTAATTTTTCAGGGCGCTGCTCAGAGCAACGGTCCACTCATGGTTTCAAGAAATAGAATTGTTAAAATTAGATGCGGGCGGGCTTACTAAGTTGTTTTTAGCGATCGGTCTGAGCATGAATACTTGGTAATTCCGAAGTCATAAAGTGTTCTATGTTTCAATTATTGTATGTCAAAAAGCAATCAAACTATTGTGGGCAGTTGCTCCGACAGCGCCCCGAATATTCAAGTTAAATGCGTAACATCTTACTCCAAAAACAATTTTGTTTTGAGATCATTTTTGGGTTTTTACAAGTTTTGCTGGATAATGTCGCAACACTCAGCAACGGTTGCTCTTTCTTCCATTGCTGTGACTAAAGCTTCGTAAGCTGGCTTATGACTTTCGATGAGGTTTTTTGCTCGCAGCGAACCCCAGTTTTGTTTGAGTTGAATTTCGGAATTGGGACGGCGGAGTTGTGTTAAAATGGCGCTGATTTTGGTGCGATCTTCTGCGCCGCCTAGTGCACTGCCATAAACAAAGTTTTCTGCGACTATTCCGGCCATCCACACGGTACAATATTGGTCTAAAAGTTGGGATGAAAGATTGCCGCTTTGTAGTTGAGATGCTAATTGTTTGTCTTCAAATCGGACGCCACCTTGGGCGGTTTGACCTTGTTTGAAGGCTTCCCAAGCGTTGAGGGCGTAGCTGGTTACGGGAATTCCTAACAGGTGCGCGACTAGGAAATGTCCGGCTTCGTGATGGAGGATGCGATCGCGCTTTTGCTTGGAACTTCCCCCCAGCCAATCTACTAATATTGTACCGCCTTGACCTTGCCACTGGAAACTGTCGAGGGTGGCTAGCCCCAATAGGCAAAAAGTGGCGATCGCAGGTACGGCCTCTGGTAAGTTGAATAGGGGGCCCAATATAATCGAAACGGTGATGGCGAAGATAGAAATCGCGATAATATTCAAAGAAGTGTCTTTCATATTTGATAATTGGTAATGGGCAATTGGTAATTTGGAATTGGTAGGTAGGTCGGTACAAATAAACATTAGATGGGGCGATGGGGAGGGCGGATTTTGCCTTGTTTTTCTCGCTTGTATAGGAGTGATTTTTAGATGGGGAGGGCGGGTTTTGCCTTGTTCTTCTCGCTTGTATAGGAGTGATTTTTAGCTAAACCCGCCCCTTGTATCTTGAAAGAGACAGGTAAGAGAACCACAGACCGCAGGCAAGAGAACCGCAAACACGGTTGTGAGATAACCGTAGAGCGCAGGCAAGAGAACCGGAACGGGAGTAAACATAAAGAAACAATTAAAGTTTCTTACTTAAGGTACAGGTGAGAGTAAAAAGTGTTGTGATCGGATATCAGAAATTGGTGAAGTTAGCCCGCCCCTTAGACTATCACAAGTCTGTTGCGTAGATAAGCTCCCATTACTGATGACAGGCGCACATAAAAAAACACAGGCGGTATCTACTAACTAATGACTAATGACTAATTTTGCGTTCAGTAACTAAAGTCAAACTGACCCATTCACCTTTGTCATTATAACTGCGAATCATCCGAAATCGCAAGTCAGGTTCTACCAACCAACCGGCCTCAAAAAATATAGGTTTTCTGAGTTCAATTTTGACAGGTAAAGTGCAAGAACCGCCGTCAGGAAGTAGCAAAACTTGCACGGGCGAAGCACTTTCCTTAAAATTAATCACAGAGCCGTCAATGCTGCCACTAGAACTGATAACATTAGCATTACTGCCAAAAGTGATTTTCTGCACGAGGCGATCGCCATTTTGCAAATCCAATTGTAGTTTGGTAGAATAACGATCGGGAGAACGCCAGTCTGGATACATCATCACGGCCTCGCCCTCCCATTCTCCCAGCAAATCACCAACAGTTAAAGGCGGACGTTCGGGGACATTTTTATCGAGCTGTTTTTCGCGAATTAAGGTAAGTTGTGAGAAATTGCCGTCGGTATTGTAGATCATAAGGAAGCGCAACCGGCGATTATTGTAGATAAAACCAAACTCGGCACCGCACTCAGAAAAAGGCGCTAGTTGAATAGTACCCTGAGAAAAAAATCCATTCTCAAAAAATAGGATATCTCGTCCCAAAGTTTGATATTCTCGAAAAAGTTCGCTGACTTGGGGTTCGCCGACACCGCTAGGATTTGGGGAGAAACGCCGCAGTTTTAATCGTACAGTTTTGTTCTCGTTGAGTCCTTCGATAGAAATAATACTTGGAGTATCTTGCATTACCTCTCCCCGCACTGATAGCTGAGTGAAGGAACCGTGCCATTCTCCTAAGTTTTGCAAAAAGTTTTCCCACTGCGCTACCATATTCTTACCTTTGGATTTATGTCTAAAAATAGAATTATAACTCTACTGACGGATTTTGGATTAAGTGATGTTTATGTGGGAGTGATGAAAGGTACGATCGCCCAAATTAACCCGCAGTTAAAAGTCATTGACATTACGCACCAAATACCCTCGCAAAATATTGCGGCGGCGAGGTTTTGTTTGATGGCTGCTTTTGCTTATTTTCCAGCGGAAACCGTACACATTGCGGTTGTTGATCCGGGTGTGGGTAGCAACAGACGCGCAGTTGCAATTAAATGTGCTAATTGCTTCCTTGTCGGGCCTGATAACGGGTTGTTTAGCGGGGTGTTGAGTCGGGAAAGTGCGTTAGCGAAGCCCTCGAAGAGGATCGCCGCTGTGGAGTTGACGAATTCGCAATATTGGCGTATACCCGAACCCAGCAGCACCTTTCATGGTCGCGATATTTTCGCAGCAGTGGGCGCTCATTTGGCGAATGAAGTGCCGCTGGAAGAGTTGGGAAGGGCGGTAAGCCCTGCGAGTTTAGTGCAGCTACAGATACCAAATTGCGCCGTTACAGCCACAGGTGCGACTGGTTGCGTTCAATATGTCGATCGCTTCGGCAATTTAATTACTAATATCCCGAATAATTGCATTGTATCTAACAATTGGTCAGTGATAATTAGCAATAGTTGCGATCCAATTCGCATTCCCAGCGGTAAAACTTACAGCGATAGCAATCCCGGTGATTTAATTGCGATAATTGGTTCTGACGGTTGGCTAGAAATTGCCGTTAATGGCGGTAGCGCTCAATCCGTTTTGCAGCTACAATTTGGAGATATGGTAGAAGTAATTTACAGAGATTACGTGTAATCTGCATTTATAGTCGTGGAGGCAGAAACCGGGTTTTTTACAAAAATATTGCATCATAGCTTTTAATATCGGTGAAAAACCCGGTTTCTTTGGTCTTGATTCGTAAGTCTAGATTTCAGATCGGTTCTAAAAACACCTTATTCATTTAATTCTATATTGCTTTGCAAAATTAACAATAGTTTGGCGGTATTCGCTGCTGTTAAAAAAAGTATCTCCATTATTGTGCTTAGCCTTCGCAACGAGCAAAATTTGCTTGGGTTCACCAGAAGCAGCATACAACTTTTTACTCATCGCAGCGGGAATCAAAGTGTCAGCGCTTCCGTGGGCGAACAAAACCGGAATTTTGATCGATTTAACTTTATTCAAAGAATCAAATTTTTGCGTCAGCAGCAGCCTCGCTGGAAATAGTCGCATTATACTGTAGCTTTCTACCATATTCAGCATGGAAGTGAACGAACTTTGAACGATTAAGCCCGCAGCTTCAGAATGTGCTACTGCTAATTCTACAGCAACAGCACCTCCCAGTGAATGGCCGTACAAAAATATTTCGCTGGGCGACAATTGCCGCTGTTTGACTAAATAATTATAAGCTGTTTCCGCATCTTCATACACCCGATTTTCGCTGGGAAAACTGCCTTGACTGCGCCCGTAACCCCGGTAATCTATCAGCAATACGGAAAAACCCAATTGCCGAAAGCGGTAAGATTGATTGATATTCGCGCCGATGTTAAAGCCCTTGCCGTGCAGGTACAATAGGGTTCCTAGTGGCTGTGGATTGGCTGCTGGCAGCCACCAACCGTGAATTTTATCTGTTTTTTCTGTTTTGGGCGATCGATCGCCAACTGGCAACCAAACCTCTTCGTAGGGGATGTTGAAAGCATCAGGTGTTTTGGCGATCGCAGATGTGGGACTAAAGATGAGACGAGTTTGCAGAATAAATAATAGTATGCAGCAGGTGATATAGGCGATCGTCAAAAATTTCACTAAAGACGATAGCCATCTCAAAAAACGCGGTTTTCTAATTTTTAGCTGACTCATTATTTTGCCGCCTACTTCGTAACTCCAAGTATCAGAAACCCGGTTAACTCCCAACAAACCGGGTTTCTGATCTTTATCCAGATACCACGAAATTAACCAACTTTCCAGGAACCACAATCACCTTTTTAATCTCCTTACCTTCAAGATGACGCTTCGCCAAATCCGACTCGCGGGCGTAATTTTCCAAAGCAGCTTTATCAGCACCAGAAGGCACTTGAATCGTGCCGCGCGTTTTGCCCATAACTTGAATTACCAGGGTAATTTCATCAGTAATTAAAGCAGATAAATCTGCAATCGGCCAAGTTTGCAGGTGAACCGATTCGCTGTTACCAATTATGTGCCATAGTTCATCAGCAATGTGCGGCGAAAAAGGCGCTAACAGCAAAATTAAAGTGTTAATTCCCTCTGCATAAACTGGCGAATCTTTACATTTAGCATCAGCCAGCGCATTGTTCAATTTCATCATTTCCGAAACAGCGGTATTGAACTGATACTCACCCTCCAAATCTTCTCGCACTTCCTTAATTGCCGTGTGAATCGCCCGCCGCAAATCTTTCTCAGCTTTACTCAACACATCTTTCTCCCCCCCTTGGTAAGGGGGGGCTGCGGGGGGTGAAGCAAACTCTGTTACCACGCGCCAAACGCGATTTAAAAACCTAAATTGCCCTTCAACATCAGCGTCATCCCACTCCAAATCTTTCTCAGGTGGCGCTTTGAATAAAATAAACATCCGCGCCGTATCAACCCCATATTTCCCCATAACTTCCAAGGGGTCAACACCGTTGTATTTAGATTTAGACATCTTCTCATAGAAGACTTCCAAAGCTTCGCCAGTTTGCGGATCTTTAGGATTTTCCTGGTCTACATCTGATGCAGCAACGTATTTGCCAGTCACAGGATTTTTGTAGGCTTTTGCTTGCACCATGCCTTGAGTTAATAGGCGTTTAAATGGTTCATCGCAATTGATTAAACCCCGATCGCGCAAAACCTTCGTAAAGAACCGCGAATACAGCAAATGCAGGATTGCGTGCTCGATCCCGCCGACATATTGGTCTACCGGCATCCAATCATTCGTCTTCGCAGAATCAAAGACTTGATCGGGATTTTGAGCATCAGGATAACGCAAAAAATACCACGATGAATCCATAAAAGTATCCATCGTATCCGTTTCCCGCTGCGCCGGAGTGCCGCAACTTGGACAAGGAACGTTTACCCATTCTGGCATCTTTCCCAAGGGCGAACCTTTACCAGTAAATTGTACATTTTCCGGCAACAATACGGGTAAATCCGATTGTGGAACGGGGACTGTGCCGCATTTGGGACAGTGAATTACCGGAATCGGAGCGCCCCAATAACGCTGGCGAGAAATTAGCCAATCTCTCAAGCGATATTGCACTCGCGCTTTGCCACAACCTGAATTTTCGGCAGATTTAATTATTGCTGCTTTGCCTTTAATTGAATCCATGCCGTTGAAGCTTTCGGAATTAATCATAATTCCTGGTTCGGTGTAAGCTTCCGTCAGCGGAACTTCATCATCATCCACAATTACTACTTTAATTGGCAGTTGATATTGATTAGCAAATTTGAAATCTCGCGTGTCGTGGGCGGGTACTCCCATAACTGCGCCGGTGCCATATTCGTACAGCACGTAATCGGCAATCCAAATTGGGATTTCTTCATCGTTGAAAGGGTTGATTGCTTTGCCGCCTGTGGGGATGCCACGCTTCGGTTTGTCATCGGCTGTGCGATCCATTTCGCTTTGCAATGCAACTTCTTTGATGAAGGTATCAACAGCGGCTTTTTGGTCTGCCGTGGTCACGAGCTGAGTTAACGGATGTTCCGGTGCTAAAACAACGTAACTCACGCCATAAATTGTATCGGGACGGGTGGTAAAAACGGCGATTTTTTCATCCATGCCGACAATGGGAAATTCTAAGTAAGCGCCGACTGATTTGCCAATCCAATTGGCTTGCATTAATTTGACTCTTTCGGGCCAATCTGGCAATTTGTCTAAGTCGTTTAATAACTGTTCGGCGTAATCGGTAATTTTGAGGAACCATTGCCGCAATAATTTGCGCTCGACTTTGGCACCGGAACGCCAAGAACGACCCTCGTTGTCTACTTGTTCGTTTGCTAAGACGGTTTGGTCGATCGGATCCCAGTTAACTGCGGCTTCTTTCTGATATGCTAATCCTGCTTCTAGAAATTGCAAGAACAGCCACTGTGTCCACTTATAATAATCGGGAGAACAGGTTGTAACTTCTTTTGTCCAGTCGAAAGAAATACCTAGGCGACGAAATAAGCCTTTCATCTGGGCAATATTTTCATACGTCCATTTTGCGGGGGGAATTCCGCGCTCGATAGCAGCATTTTCTGCCGGCAAACCAAAAGCGTCCCATCCCATCGGATTGAGTACGCGATAGCCTTGCATCCGCTTGAGTCTGGCAATTACATCGATGATTGTGTAGTTGCGGACGTGGCCCATGTGCAGGCTTCCCGACGGGTAGGGGAACATGGATAAGGCATAAAATTTAGGCTTTTCGGTATCTTCTGGCATTTGGTCTAAGTTTTGCTCAGCCCATATCTGCTGCCATTTTTCTTCTATGGATTGGGGGTTGTATTTGGAGTCCACAGCAATTGCTCCGTGCAGAGTTTAGTAATGTTTGCTTCAGTATTTTTGCACATTCATGGGGCCACGATTAGGATTCTTTTGCACCCCCAAGGATTTTGGCTCAAATATCTGTATTATATATTGTAGTATATGCGATTTTCGTTGGGGGCGATCGACCAAATCTCTCCGTTTGTCCTGAAAAAAGTAAATAACTGCAATCTGTAGCAACCCGATTTCTTTAAAAAACCGGGTTTCTACTCGTTGTTTGGGCTTAGATACTATCTGGATCAATGTTCAATTCGCGCAGTTTGGCGGCTAAACGTTCGGCACGCTGCGAGGCTGCTTTGGCACGCTCTCGCTCTAGTAGTCGCTCTGCATTTATTTCGGAAGGGGAAAGAAACTTTTCTCCATCAGGTTTATAAATTTCTAACCCTGATTCTGGCAGCTCAAACCGCACTCCTAGTCTCGGACTTATCCATCCCTCCATCGGTTCAATTGGTTCTAAGCTTCCTTCAATTCTTTGCCAACCTTCCAACTCATTTATTTCGGGGTCGTAAAGGTAATATTCCTCAACTCCATAGCGATTGTAAAATGAAAGTTTTTTGTGCATTTTTGTGTTGCTGTCGTTGTGGGATCGAATCTCAAAGACGACTTGAGGAGCAATATTGTCTTCGCGAGATTGTATGTAGGAACTTCGATCGCCTTTTGGTCTGCCCAATATTACCATCGTATCTGGTGCTTGAGAAATGTCATTTCTTCTCTCAACCGGATACCAGAGTAAATCGGCTGCTACAAACACGTTGGGGTTATCTTGAAATAGCGACTCGCAACCTTCTTTGATGGTGACAATTAATTTGTATTGAATTGTACTTTCGGCCATTGGTTCACCGTCGCTGGATGGATAAATGATTTCTTCGGTTGTGACTTGCATTGTGGTTGTGTCCGAGAAGTATTTATGCTTGATTATACTATTTTTTGAAGTAGGCATATCGGGTGAGGACGCGGCAGTGCTATTTGCCTGACAAGAATATTCACAATAGCGAACAGCGGCGCTTTAAAGCTGCTTGCAAAAGAGTGTTGTACTGTTTTTGGTTGACAGTATATGCTCCGAATCTTTCCAAGTGGGGATTGTTCATTTGAGCGTCAAAAAGTAGATAAGATCGATCGCGCAATCTCTCCACCAACTTCACCATCGCCACCTTAGAACCTTCGGGAATGCGGTAAAACATGGATTCCCCGATAAATGCGCCACCTATAGACAATCCCAAAATACCACCCGCCAATTCGTCGCCGCACCAAGTCTCGAAGCTGTGAGCCCAACCAGCCTCATACAAACCCCAGTAAATCTGCTTGAGCTCCTTAGAAATCCACGTCGTTTCTCGATCGGCACAACCCTCAACCACCGCCCCAAAATCGCGGTTCACAGCCACCGAAAACCGATTTTGATTCAAGGCCCGACGGAGCGAGCGCGGATAGGTAAATCTCTCATCCAGCGGTATCAGCGCCCGCTGCCGGCTCGAATACCACCCCAAACTCTCCTCGCCATCATTCGCCATCAAGAAGTAGCCTTGCGCGTATCCCTGTATAATTGACGGTATATCATATTGCATATATTTATCAGTTGTCCTTTGTTCACTAACCTTTCAAAGTCAACATTAGCAATTAGGAATAATTATGTCTGAAACCATCAAACCTATTACCTTACCGCCCGCCCAAAACCCCGAACAGGAAAGCCAATGGCTGCAAGAAACACTCCTCGCATGGCTAGACTCTGAGTTTATCCCAGAAGCCGCCAACCAGCAAATAGCTAAAAGAGCCGCCCAAATCTACCTCCGCCAGCGTATGGAAGGCGAAAACGATGTGGGCAGCCTCGTAATTGCGATCGTCACCGAAATGCAGGCTTATGATTTTTCTAAAAGCTTTTACGGCGAATTTGCGATCGCCAATGCCGTCAGTGACTTATTACTCGAAAGTCTCGGCATCGATAAATGCTGCGGCCAATGAAGTAAGAAAGAGGAAGAAGGAAGAAGGAAGAAGGAAGAAGGAAGAAGGAAGAAGGAAGAAAGTCTGAAACAAAAATTGACCCTAAATATAATCTTGCCGATTATTCATAAGTTTTTCTTCATTCCTTCTTCTTTCTTCCCTCTCTCGCGACGATAACTAAACCCTTCTTTCTTCTATCCGTTAAATTCGTTACGAAATCCGTTGCCGAACTTCCTTCTTTTTACTACCAGCTAGACTTCACAACACCGGGCAAAAGACCTTCGTGAGCCATTTCTCGCATCATGTTGCGAGACAGCCCGAAATCGCGATAGTAACCTCTGGGGCGACCAGTTGCCCAGCAGCGGTTACGCAAGCGAGTGCGCGAACTGCCGCGGGGTAGCTGTTGCAGTTGGCGGTGAATGGCCATTTTGTCCATCTGATTCGCAGCTTGGTCAAACTGGTCTTTCAGGTCTTCGCGCTTGTCAGCGTACTTGTCTACGAGTCTTTGGCGCTTTTTCTCGCGCTCGACCATGCTCTTTTTAGCCATAATCTGTTTATATCCTTAGATAAATCACAATCTAGTATTTTACTATATTCTGGTCATTTGCGATCGCTTTTATTTTAATTATTTTTTTCTTAACAAGATTTTTAGCCACAGGGATCTTACCTATCTCTGAAAATAGTGCCACATCTAACTATTAGCAGAAGGACACAAATCTGCAAGTTCGCAAATATTGCAAATCGGCTTTCTCGCATTACAAACCGCCCTACCGTGATACACCAACCGAATCGACCAATTTTCCCAATCCGGCTGCGGCAACAATAGCATCAAATCCCGCTCGATCCGAATCGGATCGGCGTGTTCGGTCAATCCCAACCGCTGACTCAAACGCTTGACGTGAGTGTCTACAGTCACGCCCAGATGAAGACCAAAAGCGTGAGCGAGAACGACATTAGCCGTTTTGCGGGCAACTCCGGGCAATTCTAGCAGCAGTTCCATTTGCTGCGGCACTTGATTATTGAATTTATTGACGATCGCCCAACAAGCAGCTTTAATATTTTTAGACTTATTCCGGTAGAAACCAGTCGATCGCACAAGACGCTCCAATTCATCCAAATCAGCATTTGCCAAAGCCACCGCATCCGGGAAGCGCTCAAACAACGCCGGCGTTACCAGATTTACTCGCTCATCCGTACACTGAGCCGAGAGAATCGTCGCCACCATCAACTGCACGGGAGTTTCGTAGTTGAGAGTGCAAGGGGCTTCTGGATACAGGCGTTTGAGGCGAATCAAAATTTCGAGCGATTTTTGTTTTAAACTTAACTTTTTAGTCATTAGTCATCAGTCATTAGTCATCAGTCATTAGTCATCGATCGAACTTAATCTTAGTCATTTACAACTGATTGGGGTCAATTCCCATGTCTCGGAGCCGAGCTTCTAAAGCCTGCGATCGCGATCGTTCTTGTTCCAGCATAGTTTCTGCCTGTTGAGTGCGCTGCCGTTCTTGTTCCGCTCTTGATTCTGCTTGTTCGGCTCTTTGCTGTTCTTGTTCGGCTCTTTGCTGTTCTTGTTCGGCTCTTGATTCTGCTTGTTCTCGAAGTTGAGCGAGCTCCACAAAACTCACAAACGGTGTTCCATCAGGCCTGAATATTTCCAGTTCAGTTTCTGATACTTGAAACCGCACTCCCATTCTTGGACTTACCCAGCCGTTGACTTGTTCGATTGGTTCTAATCGTTCCTCTCGGCGCTGCCATATAGTTAAATCTACATTTGCCGGATCGTAAAGATAATATTCTTCTATGCCGTACTGTTCGTAAAATCTCAGTTTTTGCAGCATCGGAGTCAGGCGATTTCCCCGCGACCAAATTTCAAACGCGACTTGTGGCGGAATGTTATCTTCATGCCATTGTTGGTAAGAGCCTCGATAACCTTTCGGTCTTCCAAAGGCTACCATCACATCTGGCGCTTGAGCAATTTTGTTGTTTCCTTCTACTGGATACCACAGTAAGTTTCCCGCTACAAAAACATCGGCCATGCTGGCAAATAACAGTTCTAAATTTTCTTTGATCCACACGATCAATCTAAACTGTTCAGTATTATCTGACATTGGTTCTCCGTTATCATCTGGGTAGATAACTTTTGATTTTTCGGGAGATTGCAGTTGTGTAACCATTGCTGTTTCTCCTATTTTACTGGTTGATTTATATTACTCATCAGCCATCAGTGATTTCATTCAGTTGACAGTTGACCGTTGACAGCGAACTCTACTTAGAAGGAACAGGATTGGAGTAATGAATCGTCTGATTTTAATTTCTCCGTAAAAAGGAGAGGCTTTAAACCAATCCTTTCTGATCATGACTAATGGCTGCTGACTAATCACTAATGATAACTATCAACTATCAACTGCCAACTGCCAACTGTCAACTATCAACTGGCAACTGCCAACTGTCAACTGTCAACTGTCAACTGACTACTGTCAACTGACTACTGCTGCCGGAGAGTTCGCACCAAATCAAAGCCAGCCAAATTAGCAGTATCGCGAACAATCAAGAAAATTCCCAAACCCAACAACAGCACCAAACCAGTCTGCATCACATTTTCCTGAATGCGGTTCGGCAGAGGCTTACCACGCAGTGCTTCTATTAACAAAAAAGCTAGTTGACCGCCATCCAAAGCAGGTAAAGGCAAGATATTAATCACAGCCAAATTGATGCTAATTAACACGGCAAACTGAAACAAATTCGCTGCATCCGATCGCGCAATCCCTGCACCAATGGCTACAATTGCCACGGGCCCGGACAGCTTTTCGGCAGTCTGGCTGAAATTGCTAACTAACTGCCCGAAACCTTGAAACGTCAGCACTACAATCCGCTCAAATTCAGTCGCCGCCTTGCTAAATGCTTCTACAATTCCCGCCCGCTGCCGCACGACAGTACCGTTAGAAGTTAGCTGCACGCCAATCTTACCTTTACCGTCAGGTGACAATTCAGGAGTAACTGTGACCACAAATTTCTGTTCTGCGCGCTGAATTTCCAACGCCAGGGCTTTGTTGGGATTATTTTGGATTGCTGCGACTAAAGATTTGATTGCTTCGCCGGAAGCGCCCAATTCCTTGCCATCAACGGACAGAACAATGTCGCCCGATCGAATTCCCGCTTGTTTCGCCGCCGAACTAACTTCCGCCGCCACTTCCGGGACTTTAACACCCGGTAGGTAGTTCAGGGATGCTGCACCGACGGTAGTCAATTGCACCACCAGCAGGAAATAAGCAAAAACTAAGTTGGCAATTACCCCTGCACTAATCACGATCGCCCGATCGAACACAGGGCGATTTCGCAACAAATTCGGGTCATTTGGAGGAATAGCGCTGTCTGGATCGTCATCCGGGAAACCCACGAAACCTCCCAGGGGAAAGGCGCGGATGGCGTATTCTGTTTCCGGGCCTTGATACTTCCAGAGGATGGGGCCGAAACCGATGGAGAAGCGGTTGACGTGAATGTGTTGCAGTCTCGCCGCCAAGAAGTGGCCGAGTTCGTGAACGACAATCAAGATACCTAAAACTGCGATCGCTGCCAAAACTGACATGAAGGATTCCACTAACGCTTTTACTTGACTTTGACTTATTTTAATCTGTTTTCAATATCGATGGCTGGCGATCAACAATTTTCAGTCAAACTGGAAGATGATGTTTTTTTGGGAAGTCCCGGCGTGGCGATCGACCGGACACTACCAAGCGATCGCGCGATCGTACTCGTAGGGCGGTTTTAGCGCGAAATCCTCGCATCCGGCACGCAATCTCCGAACAAAACCCACCCCGCTTTACGACAAACGAAAGTTGATCTAGCAGCGAATTTTATTCGTCGGACTTTGTTTCCTGGGTTTGCGATTGAATCACCGCACTCCAATCATCATTGTTAACTGCGGCTTCTAGATGTTGGTGTCGTTCGCCGTCAATTTTAGCGGCTGTTTCTAACTCTTTAGTAAGAGTAGAATCTGCCATTGCTTTGCGCAATTTTAGCTTCTTTTCCTCATAAGCTTGTTGCTCCGTGGCCGACATTGCCGATCGCGCTGCTTGACCTACCGTACTCGCCCACATCTCGCTGTCTACATCGTTTCCCGGCGGAATAGTGCCGAGTTCTGCTATCCAAGCATCCCGCAAACTCTCCATTTCTTCCCGCTTGGGGAATTTGAAAGTTTGCACGCGCAAAAAAGCACAATTTTCCTCGCCGTTTTGGGCGATGTGACCATTGATTGAAAGCAGGATATTTCGCGAATAACCTACATATTGAGTGTTACCGGAAGCGTCGATTACAGCGTAAACACCGGCGACTTTGGCGTTAGTTGCTAGAGCGCGCCACGTATCGATCGACATTACTTGCGTACCGTCATTTTCTACTTCCGAAATAGCCGTCGATGCGCTATGTTCTGAGTCGGAACTGTATAAAAAATTGTGCAGTCCTTCATGGGCGATAGGTACGTTTTGATGTTCAATTGCTACGTCTCCATCGGTATTCACTTGATTGACTTCCATAAAACTCATTTCCTCACAAAGGGGTAACTTAACTAATTAAATCTCTGGTATTATAAGCTCTTCTGCATTCAAATTGTATATCAAAAATTAATAAATTTTGTGGGGGGGTGGGCTTCAAGCCCGCCCCAAATATGCAATTTAAATGCCCAACAGCTTACGTATTTAACTTGCTGCAATTTGTTGCAATTCTTCGTCAGTCAATTTAACTTCGATCGCCCCCACGGAGTCTTCAATGCTGGATAGTTTTGTCGCGCCGGGAATCGGAACGACGCAGGGGGATTTTGCCATCAACCAGGCTAATACTATACAGTAAACTGAAACGTTTTTTTCTGCGGCTAATTTGGCGATCGCGGGCATATCTTGCAAGCTGGTGGCGCGACGGCTTCCCCCCAAAGGACTCCAGGGGAAAAATGTCAGTTTTTCGGCTTCGCAATATTCCAGTACGCCGTCGGATTCCGGCTGTCTGTGCCACGGATTGTACTGATTCTGCACCGAGACAATTTCTACTGTGTCGCGGGCGCGTTTGATCTGCTCTACAGAGAAGTTGGAAACTCCGATAAATCGAATCATTCCTGCTTCTACTGCTTCTTTTGCGGGTGTTAGGGCTGCTTCGATTGTATAGGCTGGATCGGGCGAGTGGTACTGCCAAAGGTCGATCGGCTTTTGACCGCCCAAAGCTTCAAAACTTTCGCGAATTGTCTTACGCAAATGGTGGGGATTGCCGTTGCGCGTCCAGGCGCCTTGAGGGCGCATTAAGCCGCCTTTCGTGGCGACAGTAACCGCCCGAATATCTCCGGTGTACTCTTGCAAAGCTTTGGCAATCAAGTGCTCGTTGTGGTGTTTGTCGGATTGATCTTCGCAATAGGAATCTGCGGTGTCAATCAGGGTGACACCCAAATCGAGGGCGCGGTGAATTACCGCAATTGCTTGCGATTCCGGCGGCTTGCCGCTTAAGGACATTGGCATACATCCAAGACCGATCGGACTGATATTGAAATTACTGTTGCCCAGTTTTTTTGTTTTCATTCGTTTGCCCTCGTTTGCGTGGTTGATTGAGAGTTGAGATTTCAATATAAGGATATGTTGAAATTTTACTTTATTTTGAAGTATACAAGTAGATAAAAAAATATTTTGTATAGATTTGTGGAGGCGGATTTAGCCAGAATTTTTACCAACAGGCTGTCTATTGATGCAAAACCTGCTTGTAGGTCAGTTTATTTACACTTAACTAACTGGAAGCGCTGGTGTAAAAGCGGAGTGCAAATTGCCAGAAGTAGCGAGAGAAAAATAAAAGCCCGATCGCCAATATGCCCGCCCCTGCGATCCAAACGATTTCACCTCTACCCAGCATGGCTTCTGCCGGCACAGTCGTCAAGAAGGCAACGGGAACTACAAAAGTGAAGAAAAATCGATAAGCTGCGGGATAAGCTGCCATCGGAAACCTACCCGCTTCTAACAATCCTCTCAGGACTTCGGTCACGTTGTAAATCTTCACAAACCAAATGCTCGTTGCACCTAACATAAACCAGATACTGTAAAGAGTAATAGTGCCAAATAACAGCGGGATTGCTGTTAAAAAATAGTTGCCGATTTGTACTCCCAACTTGTTAGCAGCATACAGCAGCAATAGCGCGCCGAAAATTAGATCTGGGATTCCCCAAGGCGAAACTGTGTTTGCAGATAGCCAGAATTGGGAACTGATGGGTTTGAGGAGTACGAAATCGAGAGTACCTTGCTGGACTCGATCGACAATACGGTTGAGGTTAGGCGCGAGAAAGGTTGACGAAAACCCCTGCAAAATCGTAAAAATGCCGAGTACAACCAAAGCTTCCTCCCACGAATAGCCTGAAAAGCTGTAGCCAGTACGATAGAACAGCGACAGCCCGAACCAACTACCAGCCAGGTTTCCGAGGCTGCTCAGGGTCGCGAGGACAAAGTTGATGCGGTATTCGAGTTCCGCTGCGATCGCCGCACCCCAAAACAATTTCAGTACCTGCAAATATCGTCCCATATTTATCGCCATTTTTTGCTCTTCAAATACTTAAATTCTCTCCTATTGTAAAGCTGGTGTGAAGCCAACTTTTGTACGAGCTGCTTATTTGACGATAACTTTAAGTTATTAATACAATATACTTAAGTATTATTACATAGAAAAATATTAAGTTAATTTAACAAATTTTAACTAAAGTTACATTTTTGGGGCTGAACTCAGCTTTAAGCGTATATGATGCTTTGCCAAAAACTCAGTAAACTTCATCTTTGAACACGAAATATCGCTAAATACATTAATAAAACTAATATATTACAACGCTTAACATTATAAATCTTTGAAAAACATCTAGCCATACCCAAAACCAACGCTTAGGATGGTGCTTACGTACTCGTAAGGAATACGTAAGGAGCAATGCGTAATAATACGTACAAAAATCTGTTCGATAAATCAACTTAAGTAACAACACATAAGGAAAACAAGACATGGATGCTTTAACATTATCCAGACTGGGCGTAAAACACACCCAGAGTGCAGTAGCCGAATCGCTCAGGATTAATACAGGATTCGACGTGACAAGCCCCGTCACTTTTTACGGCATTGTTAACGAACGCTGCAACGTTAAATGCCGCCAGTGCGAGTATTGGCGGCTCAAAGAATATAAAGACGAAATGACAATCGAAGATTGGCAAAATGCCCTGTTCAGCGTCAAAGAATTTGTGGGCGAATTTTCGATCAACTTTAGCGGCGGCGAACCTTATATTAAAAAAGGTTTTCTAGACTTGCTAGCTTTTGCAAACAAAAACGGCATCCACGCCGGCGTAACCACCAACGGTTATTGCATGACCAAGGAAAATGCTGCTAAAACTGTGGCGGCGCGTCCTTTTAATGTGAATATGTCCGTTGACGGGCCGAATGCAGAATTGCACGATTATTTGCGCGGTCAACCCGGATTGTTCGATAGACTATCCAAAGGAATCGGTTATCTGCGCGCCGAACAAGAAAAGCAAAATGTCCTGTTTCCGATTAACGTCAAACCAACTATCAACCGCCTCAACTTCCGCCACTTAGAGGAAATTGTCACCTGGGCGAAAGGAATTGGAGCCACAACGGTGAACTTCCAACCAGTCAACCGCTGGACACCAGAAACCTATTCGGAATTGTGGATTGAAGAAGCAGACAGGGAAGAATTTTCACAGGTGATTGAGCGCTTAATTGAGATGAAGAAAAACGGCGCGCCAATTATGAACAGCGATGAAGTATTGCGTTTGATGGTTCCTCACTTCCAAGAAGAAAAAGCTCCCGATTCAACTCGCCCTTGTCGCGTTGGACTGCGTAATTACTGGATCGATACGCGCGGCGACGTGAAATTGTGTGATGAATATCCGGTGATTGGCAATGTGAAAGAAGGCAGCGCCCGCGCGATTTGGTACGGCGAAAAAGCTCAAGAAGTTCGCCGGGATACTTTGAATTGTGGCAAGCTTTGTCTGATTACTTGTGTGTCGCAAAAGACGATTTTCGACAAGGTAAAAATGGGGATGAAGTTATTAAAAAATTGAGGTTTGAGCAGTGTTAAAATTGCTTGTGTTCATGGTGCCGGGTTTTGGTAACAAACCCGGTTTTCTGTTTGATGAATTGTATTTTGGTTCGTACTGAGGAGTTTAGTTTTATTCAAAAAATGAGGACTTGAGTCTTCACTACAAACACTTGGAGAAAATTTTCCTTGCCAGCACCAGGATACCCAGTATCAACAAGTAGCAGAACCTCAACTATAGCCTTTTTCAAAAAGATGAGATATCATGTTACTGACACTCACGAGTGAGGCGAAAATATAGCAGATCAAATGAACTATAATTACATGGTTGAGTAAAGCCTCCCCTGCGATACCAAACTTCCTAGCCTTTTTTAACTCATAGCAAGCAATGCTTGACTCACAAAACGTTTAGTTGTACCAAACATTATAAGCTGTTAGTCATTTAAATTTCTTGCCTGAACCCCTTACAGTATGGGGTATAGACCACAAATAATGCAGTTTAAATGTGGAACAGCTTACATTATTAACAATCAAAGCTTATTCGATTGATTTTCGGCCAAAAATACTTGAAATTTATCATGCAATACGGTTTACTTAAGACTGTTCAGTCTATAAAATTATGTGAAAAATATACACGCTCGTTTGCCGCGCGTGGACGTTCTCTTCGGACAAAAAAGCGTTAAGTGAACCGTATTGACAGATAAACTATCGGCAAGCTGTAGGAAAACTGCATTGCCTTTGGTCGTGTGAAGAGTAACATCAAATTCGACTGCACATCAATTGATAGGGAATCTAAGTTATGGAATTCTTGATGGTCTTCCTTCCTGTAATAGCGCTCATTCTATTTATTATCTGGTTTGTTAAATGGTTTGCTGCATGGTCTGCTAAAGTAAAGGCTTCCTTGCCAAGTTTTTCTAGAGAAGCTCGTGTCGTTACCAAGCGTCAACATCTCTTACCTGGTTGGTTATTCGGAACAATATATTATGTAACTTTTGAATTTTCCGATCGCAGCCGAGCAGAGATTTGTTTAGAGCCTCACGATTATGCTATGCTAGCCCAGGGCGATCGAGGTACACTTTCTTATAGTATTGTGCCGGGTGCCGCTCCAGGAAAACTTGATTTTCAGAGCACTGTGTTTAAGAGATTCGATCGAGATTTGACATAACCGGTCGATGTTTCACGCTTCGCCAACCTCTCAGCTTCAACATGAAACATTTCAAGTCGTGGTGTTACAGCATAAAAGCCTAAAAACCCCGTGACTTTTGTCCGGGGATGTGAGGCTGTTGCATATTTAATCTGCCTTCAGTCTTTTTAGGTTGACAGATTTAAGCGACTTGGATAGAGATGAAAATATGTTAAATTTCAGACTTCTGTGGTTGCGATTCCGGCACAGCAACTTCTACATCCGGCAGATTGACAGCAACTTCCGCAGATTCTGTAAGAGATTCTACAATCTCAATATGCTCAGGAGTGCGTTTAGAAAAGCCCCAAACAAACATCAAGGCGATAGAGGAAATTAGCAGCCACTGCGGAGGTACTAAATTTTCATTAATTACTCTTACCAACAATCGCATTCCCACGAAGCCAACTGTAATGTAGCCAGCATCTTCAAGGTGTACGAACTCGTCTAACCAGCGGATGAATAATTCCGCCATAAATCGCAGGGCGATAATTCCAATTGTGGCTCCAGTAACCACCAGCCAGATTTCGTTAGAAATTGCGATCGCAGTTGTAACGCTATCCAAAGAAAATGCTAAATCCGTCAAAGCAATCACTGGAATTGCTTTCCACAGAGACGAAAATCTGGGGCCGTGATGTTCTCCATCGGAGTCAGCATCTGAGGCAAAGTGCTGGAAAACTAGCCACAGCAGGTACAGCGCCCCCAGCAGTTCAAACTGCCAGTATTTGATTACCCAAGTCGCTGTTAAAATTAGTGCGATTCGCAGTACAAAAGCAATTATTAAACCGAGGTTGAGAGCTTGTTGCTGTAGCTTTTCATTTTCCAAACCTTTGGAAATAGATGCCAGGGCGATCGCGTTGTCAGCCGAAAGTACCGCCTCCAAGGCTACCAAAACCAACAATAATAAAAATGTGTCAACTCCCAAATTGGGCGAACCGTCGAGAAATTGCTCTAGCATTTAGTATTTTGTGCACCTAACGATTTGCAAGGGTCGAGCTCAGCGCAAATTACCGGCTCTGTCTAAAATGAGTGTCACCTTCACTTATCTTAACCTAGTGCGGTAACTTTGTCGCGGGCGATCGCTCTCAAGGAAGTTCGGCAATGAATTATCTAACGGATTTAAGGGATTTAACGGATTTACGCGATCGATGTTGAGCCTAGAAGTCAAGCGTGAAGACTTTTCCCACTCTCCCACTCCTGCACTCCCCCACTCTCCCACTCTCCCAATCCCCCACTCCCCGACGCACCAAATATATTGCAAGTTGTAACAAACCATTCCCAAAAGTGCCAATTTGTCTCAAATTGGTGAAAGCTCGTGCCCGCGAAAAGGAGTTTTCCGAATATGTCTTTAACAGATACCCAAGTCTACGTAGCGCTCGTAATTGCTTTGATTCCCGGAATCTTGGCTTTCCGGCTGTCAACTGAACTGTACAAGTAGTTTCGAGACACCAGTAGCGAACCGCAAAACGCCTGCACAAGCAGTTAAATCTCGAAATTACAGACAACTGCTGCCACCGTGGAGTAGATTGTTTGTGGTCAGCAAGATGAGACTGCAAGGGCAGGCATTTTTATTGGAAAATTCCGTCTTCAGGCGTCACCCAGTCTCAAAAATTTTGGCTGTCAGCACCCTGACAAACAGGGGCGAGTGTGCGTTAAACTCAGAATTTTCGGTTTTCAGCTCAAAAACGTCAGTCTCAGGTATTTGAAAAAAGATTATGCAAGCGATTCAACCCACCGTTACTCCACTCCGTCCTGTAAAAAACCCCCCTCGGGCTACTCCTCGTCGTAGCAGCCGCCAGCGTTCCTACCCTCACCAAGCGCTCGCCGCCGAAACAGGAGTCAAGTTAGCAGTCAACATGGTACTTTCAGTCTGTGCGACTTCTGCTTTGATTCAGCTTTGGCCTCACTACCGGGCTGTGCAAGAAAAATTGCACGAAATCCAAGCTGAAGTCAATCTTACGAGCGAGCGAGTAGAGAAGTCGCGATCGGACTTTAACCGCTATTTTGACCCCAGTCAAGCTAAAAGTGTCATGCAAGAGCAAAGCAATCGAGTTGATCCCCAGCAACGTCCAGTGATTTTGCAGGAACCCCAAGCACCCGATGCCGAGGAATCCACCCCGCAGCCTTAATCGTGGGATAGCAACCTTAATCTGAAGATTGTTGTAGGATGTGTACCGCGCACACAGAAGAAAGAAGAGCGCACAAATAAGAGCGGGCGAATGGAATTCGCGCCTATACAAACAAAACCCGCCTCCGCGGGTTGAAGAAAGGACGGTTGAAATTACCTTATTCTCTTCCGTCGGCGGAGGCGGACATTGTTTGTGTAGGCGCGGTTTCCGCCGTCTTTGCCATCACGGTTTTTTCTTTCAGCAGTTGCAGTGCAGCTTGATATTGTAAGTCTTCTTCAGTGCCAATTCGATCGCGCGCAATCGACTCTAAAGGCACTACGCGATCGGGCGCAATCCCCAATTTGTTAATATCCGTGTGGTTCGGCGTCTCGTACTTAGCCACAGTCACAGCCAACCCGGAACCGTCAGACAAATCAAACAGCGACTGAATCAGTCCTTTGCCGAAAGTCTTTTCGCCCACCAGTTGAGCTCTGCCGTTATCTTGTAGCGCACCAGCCAAAATTTCGCTAGCACTGGCTGTTCCCTTGTTCACCAAAACAATTAGCGGATCGCCAGTCAAAGCTTGTCCCGAAGCCTCAAAACTGCCGAGAATGCCTTGTCTGTTGACCGTGTAGACGATCGTCCCGGAATCGAGCCACAAGCGCGCAATTTCAATCCCCGCTTGCAATAGCCCGCCTGGGTTGTTCCGCAGGTCGAGAATGTAAGCGGCGGCGCCTTGTTTTTCCAAATGGTCGATCGCGTGGGCGACTTCTTCCGTGGCGTTAGCGCTGAATTGGCTCAAGCGAATATAGCCCAGCGGTAAATTGTCCGGCCCAGACTGCAATTCGGCATAAACCGGGTGGAGTTCAATCCGATCGCGCACTAACTTAACATCCTCTGGAACGTCCCTTCCTTCGCGTCCCAAGGTCAAAGTTACAGGAGTGCCGATGCGGCCGCGCATTCGAGTGGCAGCTTCGTCTAGGCTCAATTCTGAGGTAGCAGTGCCGTCAATTTTCAAAATGCGATCGAGCGGTTGGATGCCGGCTTGATCCGCCGGTGAACCAGCTAAAGGAGCCACCACTGTCAGCGTATTTGTCTGGGGGTCGATCGCAATTTGCAGCCCAACTCCCGTCAATTCTCCCGAAGTGTTGACCTGCAAACTGCGGTACTGTTCAGGTTTCAGCAGTCGAGTGAAGGGGTCGTCCAGATTCGCCAGCATCCCCTGAATCGCCGTGTAAGTCTGCTGTCTGTCGTTCAGCGGTGCCTTAACGGCTTTTTCGCGAATCGACCACCAGTTTTTCGAGTTGAAGCTGTCATCCACATAAGAACGATTGACAATGCGCCAAGCTTCGCTCAAAAGCTGCTGTTCTGGAGTTAGCGCCGCCGCAGGCCCAGCCCACGCGCCGAGAACCAGGGCGACTTGGAGTAACAGTACAATTGCAGTTTGGAAAACTCGTCTGTGCATGATTTTTCTGTAAAAGATAGGCAAGTATTGCATTTCCTGTATTTTGAGTTTGTAGGCTTTTCAGCTTTTGCGCAGTCAAATCTCCCGGAGACATTCAGGATTTGTCAAACGTTCGCGTCAAATGTCCGCCGCGAACAAAAAATTATTTAAATGTAACATTTAATCTCAAAATCAATGAAGTTTTATCATTAATATTAATCTAACGCTGTGACTCGCTGGGTGGCTCAGACTTTGGTCTGTAGCTTGGCTTTTGGCTCTATGCCAGCTTGGGGCGGATGTTGAGCTTGCAGAAAATGGTATTTGAGGCTCGGAAAAAGCATCGCTCCGTGAAATCTGCACAGCAATTATGTTACATTTTTTATCATAGTCTGGAATTCGATCGCGCAACGCCAGCGAGTAGGGACAAGCGACCGCTTAGTTTCCAAGCACTTGCGGGCGATCGCACAATAGAGTTCCTTTCGTCAGCTCCAAATTTAAAAATAGCCTCAGGCATTTGCTAGTAAAAGCCAACTGCTCGGCGCGGGGCGACAAAAAAAACCTTGTGGCGGCTGCCCTGAACCTCAACCACAGCAATATTCTTTTAGGAATTCTGGCTCCATGTTTTCTAAACAAATCACCGAATCAAAAACCTACCAGTGGTTTGATGAACGCCTGGAAATTCAGGCGCTCGCAGACGATATCACTACAAAGTATGTACCTCCCCACGTCAACATCTTCTATTGCTTGGGTGGCATTACTCTAGTTTGTTTTCTGATCCAGTTTGCCACCGGCTTCGCCATGACTTTCTATTACCGTCCCACGGTAGCAGAAGCTTTTTCTTCAGTGCAATACCTGATGAATGAAGTTAACTTCGGCTGGCTGATCCGCTCCATCCACCGCTGGTCTGCCAGCATGATGGTACTGATGATGATTCTGCACACCTTCCGGGTTTATTTGACCGGCGGCTTCAAAAAGCCCCGCGAATTAACCTGGGTGACAGGAGTCATCTTGGCAGTCCTCACCGTTTCTTTCGGTGTAACCGGCTACTCTTTGCCTTGGGATCAAATCGGTTACTGGGCAGTTAAAATCGTTTCCGGTGTACCCGAAGCCATCCCGTTTGTCGGCTCTTTGTTGGTTGAACTGCTGCGCGGCGGTGTCAGCGTCGGTCAAGGTACTTTGACTCGTTACTACAGCTTGCACACTTTTGTCTTGCCTTGGCTGATTATCGTCTTCATGCTGGCTCACTTCTTGATGATTCGCAAGCAAGGCATCTCTGGCCCATTGTAAATTTTGAGTTGCTGGGGCGGTATTTTTTTTGCCCCCCTGCTGAATTTTGGGTTGAAAATTCAGAATTCATCTCTCATGATATTTATTACGGTCAATACTTCCTGCGATCGCGCCGCTGATTCCGACTAACGAATACAGCGGAATGCCAAGCCCAAGTAAAACTAAAAGGAGAACACTGTTACTATGTCTATTCTCAAAAAACCAGATTTGAGCGATCCAGAGCTACGCGCTAAGCTCGCTAAGGGCATGGGTCACAACTACTATGGCGAACCAGCTTGGCCTAATGACTTGCTCTACGTTTTCCCAATTGTGATCATGGGAACGATTTCTCTGTGCGTCGGCTTGGCTGTACTAGACCCGGCTATGATTGGCGAACCTGCCAATCCTTTTGCTACACCGCTGGAAATTCTGCCCGAATGGTATTTGTGGCCTGTGTTCCAACTCCTGCGCGTTTTGCCTAACAAATTGTTGGGAATTGCTTGCATGGCTGGTGTTCCTCTGGGCTTGATTTTGATTCCGTTCATCGAGAATGTTAACAAGTTCCAAAATCCGTTCCGCCGCCCTGTTGCTACTACAGTCTTCCTGTTGGGAACTGCCATAACTCTGTGGTTGGGTATTGGTGCTGTTTTCCCGATCGACAAATCTTTCACCCTGGGTCTGTTCTAAGATTCACGGTTGCTTAAATTTGACGCCCGTGGGTTTCCTGTAAAGTGCTTTTGTACTACCCGGAAACTTTAACGGGCGTCATTTTATTTGAGATTTGAGATTTGGACTAAAGTACGAAATATAGCTTTTCTCAGAAAGATGTGGTACGCTTCCGGCATAGGGGATATGGCATGAGGCTCTCCTCACTTTTTTGAGAACCGTTATACCATGATTAAAGTAATTTTTTAAGTAGAATTTCTACTAAATTAGATGCTCTTACCCTGCTGTCCCCCAAGAGCGAACTATGCAACAATCGCTCTTGGGGAACAGCACTACAACTGTAAAACTGAGATGCTTTCTATGAAGACTTCCATTCTTCATTACAAACAAATTTGATGGCGGGTGTGCGATCGGAGATAATATAACTAATGACCGATGACTAATGACTGATGACTGATGACTCAAACTATTGTCGTTAAAATAGGAACTTCGACGCTGACTCGATCGACTACCGGGAACTTAGCTCTCTCAACTATTGCTGCATTAGTCGAAATCTTAGCCGATTTGCGGCAGCAAGGACATCGAGTAGTCTTGGTTTCTTCGGGTGCGGTGGGGGTGGGCTGCGCGCGCTTGGGCTTGACGGAACGCCCGCGAAATATCGCTCTGAAGCAGGCTGTGGCCGCCGTGGGGCAAGGGCGGCTGATGCGCGTGTATGATGACTTGTTCACTACTCTACAACAGCCGATCGCCCAAGTATTGCTCACCAGGGGCGATTTAGTGCAGCGCAACGGGTATGTTAACGCTTACAATACCTTTCAACAACTGCTCAGGTTGGGCGTAATTCCGATCGTCAATGAGAACGATACTGTAGCGGTAGACGAGCTCAAATTTGGCGATAACGACACGCTTTCGGCGCTAGTAGGGAGTTTGGTAGAAGCAGATTGGTTGTTTTTGCTCACGGATGTCGATCGGCTGTATTCCGCCGATCCGCGCAGCAATCCCGACGCGCAGCCGATCGCCCTAGTAGAAAGTATGGCACAACTCACAGAATTAGACGTGCAAACAGGAGATTCCCGCAGCGGTTGGGGAACCGGCGGAATGGTAACAAAAATTGAAGCAGCGAGAATAGCCACAGCATCGGGAGTGCGGACAGTCATCACTAACGGCTGCTTTCCTGGTAATATCGAGAAAATACTTAACGGAGAGTCCATCGGCACTCAATTCGAGCCACAACCGCGCCCTGTAAATGCTAGAAAACACTGGATAGCTAACGTGCTAATTCCAGCCGGAAAACTGTATTTAGATGCCGGTGCTGTCAACGCAATTTCCCACGGCGGAAAATCGCTGTTAGCTGCGGGAATTTCTCAAGTAGAAGGAGAATTTCAAGCTGATGATTCCGTGCAGTTGTGCGACGGATCAGGCAAGCAAATTGCTAGAGGACTTGTGAATTATAGCAGCTTAGAATTGAGACAAATCCAGGGCTGTAAATCCGATAAAATTGCTGAAATCTTAGGCTATGCCGGCGTAGAAACGGCGGTACATCGAGATAATTTAGTGATTGTTTAATCATTAAGCCGTTATACATTATAATGTACAATTCTGCTTATTCAAACTTTTGTGGGGTGTGCTTATAGCCCAAAATATAAATACAGAATAGCTTAACAAACATCCAAACAGTCAAAAGCGCGATCGATCGCAGAAATTGACGATACTTGCAGCATAGTATTGCAAGAATTTGTGGTGCTGTGTCCGAACAACTCATTCATCGCTTCTGTAAACAGTTCAAATACATTTTGTGCTAATTCTAAAGCTGCTTGGCGTTCGGAATCAGTAAGTTCTATTTCTGCTAAAAGTTGCAGCATCTCCGGTGTATTTAAAATGTGATGATTTTCCAAATTTACATAACCTCCTCCCAAATAAATATATTATTTTTTCGTAATTTGCTGTAATTCCATTACCACTTCTAGCACCGCCTCACAAAAAACTGTGGCGCTTCCTTCCAAGGCTTCGGCTAACACCAGTTTCTGAATGGGAGAGGCTTTCCAAGCGTAACATTCGAGAACTGAACACAGCGATCGAGTTTTTTGAGTTTCTTCACCCCAAAGCATCCTGAAGTCGCCGTAACTCATTAATTTGTTCAAGCCGAATGTTTCTAGATGTTGCAGATATCCCTGCCAGTAGTAGTTTTCTTTGTAAGTATATTTGTTAATCAGTTCCTGAACCTTGTGATTGCTAGAAGATTCTCGGAGGACGTACTTGTTTAAGTCGCTCAAGCCCATAGCCAAAGGATCGAGTACAGGTGCAAAAATTAGTCGTTGATTCGGGTGAATCTGTTGATTGGCGAGGAATTTAAATAACGGCAAATTTGTAAACTCATGTTTTTTTTGTGCAATGAATGCTAGAATCGTTTCCATAGATTTTTTGCCTAAGTAGCTGCTATCAAGATAATCTCTCAACATAATGTTGATGCTCCGTTAATTATCTATGTTGTTGAGATTAAATAAGTGTGTTTACGATCATACATATTTGTATTTTAAATCATAGCTAAGCGTGTTTGTGGTCACAGGAAATTGTGATTTGCATCAGATTTGGTAAATTACAAGATCAGGACTTGCGCAAAAAATGGTTTGACGCGCTGCAAGATCAAAGTTATGCGTAAGTTATATATTGCCTCTCTTCGGACACTTCTGTGTAAAATAACAATTTCTAATTTTCATAATTGCCTTTAGGTGCATTGTGAGTTACTCTGTCTTTTGGCTCAGTTAAGAAAATAATAGGAGTTAATCTTGGAACGGACTTTTTTAGCGATTAAGCCAGACGGCGTACAGCGCGGACTCGTCGGCGAAATTATCGGTCGTTTTGAAGCCAAAGGCTTCACGCTAGTTGGGATGAAGCTAATCACGGCGAGTCGCGAACTAGCCGAACAGCATTACGGCGTACACAAAGAAAGACCGTTTTTTGCGGGACTGGTAGACTTCATCACTTCCGGGCCGATGGTGGCGATGGTGTGGGAAGGCGACGGCGTTGTGGCCTCGGCGAGAAAAATGATTGGCGCCACAAATCCTCTGAATTCAGAACCTGGGACAATTCGCGGCGATTTGGCTGTGAATGTTGGTCGCAATATCATTCACGGTTCTGATGCTGTGGAAACTGCGAAGCAAGAAATTAGTCTCTGGTTTAAAGCTGAAGAATTGAGTGATTGGACTCCTTGTTTGACTCCTTGGATTGTGGAGTAGTTTTGATATTCTCCCGATTGTTAATCGGGAGATATAGCCTTTTTCAAAAAGGTGAGGTACGACTGGGCATAGGGCATGGGGCATAGGGCATAGGGCATAGGGCATAGGGCATAGGGCATAGGGCATAGGGCATAGGACATACCTCACTTTTTTGAGAACCGCTATATGTCTGGTAATTGGTAATTGGTAATGGAAAAAAAGGTAATTAGGAAAAAGGTAATTGATAGTTCCTCTAAGCTTTCTGAGGTTTCTTTTATGTAAAGATGCTCGGTACTGTGGTTCTCCCTGGCGATCCAGAATTTGGCATACCTCATCTTTATGAGAACCGCTATATACGCGGCAGGCATTTTTTCCAAATTAATATGGCTGAGACAGGCAGCAGAATAGTCTAGGTACTTCCCTGCTTTTAAAAGGTTTGAAACACTTGGAAATATTAAGTTTCGCGATTGTTCCACCCACCTCACCGCGAAAGAGACGGCTTTTTAGACTGGCTTGCTGCTCGCGATACTACGCCTGTGATGATTATCTTGACTCAACATTTCACCCATTTTGATAATTTAATTGAGGTGGATGGGCAGACTGTTCGGCTGTTGGAATTGCCAGATAATTTAATATTTACTCCAACTTCTGGCAATGGGTTTAACGGTGGATTAAGTGGCTCAGGCGCTGTCGCTGTGGGTGGCAGATGTGGAGAGATTGGGTAAAGGGCGATCGCACCCAGATACAACAGAATCGGGAGTATAATCATCGAGTAATCATGTAGTCTTCCGAGTGCGTCCGCCAAATCGACGGACATGGGGAGAAAATCTAGATTTGAGCATTTGGATAACCTGCATCACAGGGGATTTAAGCCCTCACCTTTAGGTAGATTGTTTTTAGGCTGGGGCTTAAATTCCCTGCCTAAAAACTTCGCTGTCAACTGTCAACTGTCAACTGTTAAGGGCTTTGAGGCGATCGCAAGCAGTGATTTGACTTGCATCAACTCCAAAAGCTCCTGTCTCAATGTCGATCGCCACAATCTTACCACGATCGCCTGTCTCGACTTGAGGTCGGACTTGAGATTCATAATATCTCATCGCCCGGTGCACGCAAATTCCTCTTTGTTGTAGCGAGGTTGTCGGACTATCATCGTTTTGACCTCGTTCATTGCTCTTTTATTTTAACCTGGGCGCTCGCACCAAAAATAGCTATGATTGATCGCCCACGTGTTATCCTGTAGCAGTAGCTCCGTATTTTCAAAATTAGAGCGTCATGACAACAGCAGTCTCGATCGACATTGGTACACTGATCGCACGCACCCCCGGACTGCACGGTGGATGTCCTCACATCGTCGGCAAAGGTGTCACGGTTCGGCGAATTGTAACTTGGTACAAACGCGGGCTTAACGCTGAAGAAATTTGCGATCGTATCGGACATCTCACCCTCGCCGAAGTCTACGCCGCACTCACATACTACCATGCCAATACCGCAGAAATAGAGACCGATTTGCTCCATCAAGAATCAGAGGCTAAGCGTTTAGAATATCTGCACAGCAAGTCGAATCAAAAAGCATGACTGAAATTAGGCTTTACTTAGATGAAGACTCCCAAGATCAGTCCCTACTACGGGCATTGCGAGCACGTCAAGTTGATGTCACAACCGTCAACGAAACTCAAACAGAAGGGGTAATAGACGAAGAACAACTTCGGTTAGCTGCAACTCAAAGTAGAGTCTTGTACAGTCACAATATCGGAGACTTTTGCCAGTTACATAGTGAATTCCTTGCGAGAGAAGAATCTCATGCTGGCATTGCGCTGCTGTCACAAGACTATTCCGTCGGTGAGCAAGTTCGAGCTATTCTGGAACTAACTGCTAATAAAACAGCAGAGGAAATGGTGAACCTGTTAGAGTTTTTGGGTAAATATTTGAAAAATGGCTAGTGTAAGTCTCAGCCGATATTGATCTACACAAATCGATCGCACAACCGCTATCTTCTAACAGTAGCTTAGTCTTTGGAAAAGGCGATCGCCATAACAACAGCAGTCCAAAAATAGAACCACTGTTTCCCCTAAAAACATCCTAAAATCCATCACAACAACCCGCGATAGCGAATAAAAATCAACACCACAGCCCACGAACCCAAAGCAACCTTTATCGCCACTAAAATATTCAGCAAAGGCACTACACCACCGCTAACTAATGCCCCAAACTCTCCGTGCGGCAACTCGTAGCCAGACAAAGTAATCGCCGACAACACCACAAAAACCAGTACCGAAATCTTCTCCCATATCGCCGCGTGCGATCGCTCATAAATCCGCTGCATCCACTCGGATGACGAAGTAATCGCCACCAAACCGATCGCAGTTCCCCCCGCAACACCCGCCGCAAAACCGCCTCCCGGAGTCAAATGTCCCCGCAGTGACAATTCAATACTCACCAAAGCCGCAATAGTTGCTCCTAAACGAGCTAAAACAATTGAAGGTTGATCCGTAAACTGATAAATTGTGCAGGATGGTCTTTCCGTGGCTAACAGAAAATTAGCGCCCATAATGGCGATCGTAAATACCACCACTTCAAAAATCGTGTCATACAGGCGATTTCGGAAAATAATCGCCGATACTGCATTTGGAATCCCACTATCTTTGACAATCAATTCTACTATTGCCAAACCTGATAAACCTGACGCAGGATTCGCAAACAACAGCATTTTAATGTAAAGCAATATCCCCGCTGCAATGTAAACCCATTTCATTGATAATCCTCCCCTGAACCTGAAGCAATTTTATAATCTAGACTGGTATTTATTGATGAAATTTCAGGCTGCATGATGTCATATAGCCGTTGGATTCTAGTCACAGTTTGATAATGTTTTGTTTCTGCATTACCTGCTGCATCACTATCTAGCACAGGCACACAACTTGCATGAATTTCTTTCTCCATCAAGGCGCGGTGTAAAGCCTGGGGAGTTGTGAAAGGTACTACCTCAATACGGAGATAATACTTGTTAAAAATTCTGCGAAAATCATTCATCAATGAGTTAAAATCGCGGGGACTCTCTACCGTCAACTCTACCTTTAAAACATCACCCTCCGACTCGACTTTCTCCTCTTCCAACACGCCCAAACGCATCACCAAGGACGATCGCACTGCCACCGCATACAGGGTTATTGCCAGCATTGTACCCATCAATGCTTCCGTCAAGGCCACATCCGCCGCCCCAAACACTGAATATACCAATGCTGCGATCGCACCTAATATGCCGCGAATGACTAGGGCATGGTAGGGATTCACCTGAACTACTACCATACAAGCAGCCAAGGGCAACAGCGCAGTTAAGATATAGATATAGCTATCATCATTCATAATGTCTCTGTTGGAAACTCCTTCTGATTTTCTGCCTCTTCACTCGAACAGTGTGCAAACACATATCCCAGCATTGTATTCCAGATTGCTAAGGAAATAATTGCTAAAGTTAGCAGCGGCCATCTACTAGGTATTTTGATCAGCAGCCCGATCACTATTAGCATGGAACCCAAGGTATCCGCAACCGAAAGACTGTGTAACTTAAATAATACCGATCGCTTGCCGAGTAGGTGAGAAGTTCCCCAAAACCAGAAGAATACTCCTACAACCATCAAGAAATAACTCAAAACATCAATAATCATAGGTCGTCCAGTCGTTTTATGATATGTGCCAACAGCATTAATCCCGCATTTCCTACGGTGAGGATAATCGCCCCCACAGCGCCAATCATCCAATCATCGCGCAAGACAGATATGAACAAAGTCATAATTCCTGCCTTTGTGGAAATACTGGCCAATGCCAACATTTTCTGCCAAACATCATCATCCGTCAATGCCTCGTACATGGGGATTAGCATCGCTGCAATCATCGCAATTAAGAGCCAATTCATGATTTTTTAATCGGGAAAATCCGGTGAACTTCGTAGCAGCCTTCTTCGTTGTATTTCACCACAATTGTTTTGGGTGTAAAGGTGATTAGAAATACATCCAGAAATATCATGATCGGCGATCGTTTCATTTTTGCCTGTTCCAAAATCATGTCTTCTCCGTTATGGGGACGAATGATAATTTCAAAAGCCTCAATGTATGCTACTGGAATCGCAATCAGGATTTTTTTGAGCATACTTAGCCAATCCTTTATCCGTTCCGGGGATGTATAGCCGCGGGGGAGGAGAAATGCGATCGCTATACCAATGATGATATTTGGCACAGTGAAATCGGCTGTCAACAAAAACCAAATTGTCAATCGTAATATCAAACTTCCAATCATCTTTTTTCTTTTTTAAACTTCTTGCATAAATATTTCATTGCTGCAACAACCGCAGATATCAGGCAGATAAACGGAGACAATTACAAGATAGTTTCTAGTTTTACCAGAAAGAATTGGTTTAAAGCCTCTCTCTTTTAGGGAGCAAATAAAATCAGACAATTCATTACTCCAATCCTCTTCCTTCTTTTGTCAACTGTCAACTGTCAACTGTCAACTGAACAGATGTTTCTTACATACCCTTACTGTTAGTGATCGCAATTTCGATTTAACTGTGGGTTCCTGTCGCTAATGCCATCCAAAAAAGTACGATCAAAGTTAGAGTCATCACACCTACCAGATGATCGAATTGCTCAGGTACACGCGGCAGAGCGATCGCTAACCGTTTAATAATTAAAACATAAATCAGCCACCCTATCGCGATCGTGATAAGTGCTTTGATGATGCTTTCAATGGTATAAGCATCTAAGTATACTACATTTGCGATAATTAGCCCGCTAATTAAGAGGATGACGGCAGGCCACAAACCGGACTTGACTTCCTGTTTTTCTCCGCGCGGGATAAAGATGAATTTGGCGAAGGCTATGGCTGTGCCTGCGGCGGCGATATTCATAGGGATTACCTGCCAAGGTGCTACACTTGTTAATGTCAACACTTTAGACCCAAATCCTGCCAACAAAGGAAAGCCGGAAATCGATAGACTGGCGATAACTAGGGCAATCCAAAGGTTTGGATCAATCGGTTTAGATTGTAGTTCTTTGAAGTTTCTACTTGGTAATGAACCTGCAATTAAAAATAGATTGGATTTCACTAAACCGTGAGTCAGCGCATAAAATCCACCGACTTCTGGTGCTGCTAAAATAAAGCCTAACTGGCCAATTGTGCTGAAGGCTAACATCCGTTTGGTGTCTTTTTCAAAGACGGCATAAAATCCCCCCATCAAGGCTGTTGCTACGCCAAATATTTTGACGATATTACCAATATCGTCGGAAATTAAAGCACAGCGCAAGAGAGGTAAAATACTGGCTTTGATGACAATTCCTGAGAGTAAAGCAGATACTGGGGTTTCTGATTCTGAGTGAGTTAGCGGCAGCCACAATCCCGATACAAAAATCCCCCCTTTGAGCAATAATCCCAGAAAAATCAGGGCTAAGGCTTCTGGTGGCGCACCTTTTAAGCCGTCAAACAAAAAGGAATTATGTTTTTGATAGACTAGCACTGCGCCTACTAGATAAAATAGCATGGCGGTGTTGCTGATAAATAGATAGCGCAAGGCTACCCATAAAGAGCGATCGGTGCGAGGATAGGCAATTAACAGAAAAGCTGCTATTCCGCTGACTTCTAGGGCGACATATAAACTGACAAAATCTACACAGATAAAGGTAGCATTTATACTACCATGCAGAATAATCATCTGGGAGTAAAAAAAGGCTGATTTACCACTGTCCCAACAGTAAAAAATCACGGCAGCAGTTACTATGGCATTTGTCAATATAAAGTATGCGCCTAAATGATCTGCGACTACTTGAACGCCGAAATTATCTAGTAACTGTAGTTTAACCGGTGACTTTTCGAGAAATAGTTGTAGCGCATAGCCGGCCGAAACAAAGGTGACTGCTAAGGCGAGATATTTGTCAAGCTTGGGGAGTAAATAAATGACGAATCCGATAAAAAATGGTATGGTCAGCCAAGCGATCGTAATAATATTCATGGATGGGTTTACGGCGTGTTATTTTTCTCGATCTCGCTGGTTTCCAATGTGGGGTTATCTCGTGCTAGCTTCATCACACCCACCAGCATCAGGGCTTGAATCGAAAAGCCGATGACGATCGCAGTTAAGATGATCCCCTGGGGAACGGGATCGGCGAAAGCTCTATTTTTGACTTCTCCCATAATTGGCGTGAACAAGCCATTTAGGGATGCAATCACGACATAATAGGCAATTACACCGGTGCTCATCACGTCCATAGAGACGATCTTCATCACCAGGTTCTTTTTAAGGATGATACCAAAAAAACCGCACAATATTGTGGCAAATACGAAGGCTTCTAACACGGAAATTTTTGTTGCTTAAGGTTTGGTGACAATCATACATTATTTAGGTGCTATTAATAAAGTAGAGCGAGTCGATCGATTTTAGGTTGGAGATTTTATCTTTGAGATTAACTCGGCAATTAATGCGATCGCGGTTGGGAATCTCTCCTATGGTGGCATTGGTTGTGGGAATTGGTGTTAAATGGGAGTACAGAGTGTAACTGGGGCGATCGCGCGTGCAGGACGATCGGGCGATCGCACCCAGATACCACAGAATGGGAGTACAATGAATGATATTTCTTTTAATAGTGATGCGCCGACTGGAGACAATAACCCCCGCGTGTATTGGCGAGAGTGTGTTTCTTGAGTGTATGATGTCCATTTGCTTATGACTCAATATACCCTGCCTCCGCAAGTGTTATTCTGAATACACCACTCGTGACTGCCGTGAAGATAGGGATGGGCTATCAGCCAGCCTCGGAACAGGCAAGATGCCCGTTCCACAAAAAAATGATTTTTCTTATTTATTTAGTGTGGGTATAATTCTCGCCCGCTCACCAATTATTTGCCAAATATTATGGTCTTTTTACACTTACCTACTTATCAAAATTACTGCTAAAATAAAGTACGAGTCCTTGCCACTCAAACGCAGACCATGACCGCACAAACCCCAGTACAATTCCAAGACAGTTTCGACATCATCGTAGTAGGTGCCGGACACTCAGGCTGCGAAGCCGCCCTCGCCACATCTCGCCTCGGATGCCGCACCCTTTTACTCACCCTCAACCTCGA
>NZ_JAUBVR010000032.1:0-74109 GCF_036705955.1 Microcoleus sp. A6-C6
ACGTAACAGATTGTTGCAGTTAGCAAGGTAGGAATCATCAAGACGCCGAACCAACCTACATAGAGGCGGTTGTCGGTCGAAGTGACCCAGTTGCAAAACTGCGACCACAGATTGGCGCTTTCGCGCTGCTGTAAGGTTGCTGTCATTGTTTTATGATTGCTTTATTTGGTTTTCAACGTTCGTGACGGATTTGTGTTCCGCCATGTAAATAAACATAAACCTTTTATTTCAATTTGTAAAGGCCCTTTAAGCACATTTTTTGTAATGAGTGTTATAAGCATAGCTAATATAACGCTGTGATGGTTGCTGTATAAGGAAAATAAAAGCAGGCTGGAGAATTTGCGGGCGATCGCACCAACAAAAAAAATGCTCATAATTTAGCTGGTAACCAGATTCGGGACAGGCATGAGTGTTAAGATACATGAAGTAGTGCGATCGCCAACCGCAAAACTCACATTGAGAGATACATATATGTTGTTGGTCAAGTTCGATCGATAAAAGTCCCAACCAATGTCCCGCACCATCACCTACAGCCCCGCTTATACTCTGGTTCCCACCTACGAGTGTTTCAACCGCTGCACCTATTGCAATTTTCGTGCCCAACCGCTGCAAAGTCCTTGGCTGACACTCCCAGAAGCAGAAACACAGCTTAAGTTGCTGCTTCCTCAAGGTGTAATTGAAATTCTGATCCTCAGCGGCGAAGTACATCCCCAGAGTCAACGGCGCAAAGCTTGGTTTCAGCGGATTTACGATTTGTGCGAACTGGCACTTAGTCTCGGATTTTTGCCCCATACTAATGTAGGGCCGCTCAGCTTTGAGGAGATGGCGCAGTTAAAACAGGTGAATGTCTCGATGGGGCTGATGCTAGAACAGTTGTCGCCCGATTTGTTACAAACTGTTCACCGACACGCACCGAGTAAAGTGCCGGCGCTGCGGCTACAACAGCTAGAATTGGCCGGGGAATTACAGATTCCGTTTACAACAGGTTTGCTGTTGGGAATTGGCGAAAGTGAGGCTGATTGGATTGAGACTCTGGAGGCGATCGCCCGGATTCATTCGCGCTACAATCACATTCAAGAAGTTATCTTGCAGCCTCACAGTCCGGGAAATCAGCAAAGTTGGGACGGTGAAGTTTTTGATGCTACAAAAATGCCACAAGTAATTGCGATCGCCCGCAGCATTTTACCGGCTGAAATTTCCCTACAAATCCCGCCAAATTTAGTTGCAAAACCGGAGATATTGCTGGGTTGTTTAGAAGCAGGTGCGACAGATTTAGGCGGAATCGGGCCATTGGATGAAGTGAATCCCGATTATCCTCACCTGCAACACCAAACTCTAACAGAAATTTTAGCAGCAGCCGGATGGCAGCTCGTGCAGCGTTTGCCTGTTTATCCTCAGTACGATAACTGGCTGCCGCAAACATTACAAACTGCTGTCAAACAATGGAGAGTTAGTCGGTTAACGGTTAACGGTTAACGGTTAACGGTTAACTGTCAACTGTTAACTGTTAACTGTCAACTATTAACTGTCAACTGATTGAGCTTTTAAATCAAAGAACCGCCGCCATCAATCCAGACTTCAGTACCCGTGATAAAACTGGAAGTATCCGATACCAGAAATAACACTAATTTCGCGATATCTAGGCTAGAACCAGCGATATTATCAGTCAAAGGAATCATATCTTGAAGGCAATCGCGATCAACTGGAATGCGATCGAGATGGCGCTTAACAGTGCTTTCATTGATCCCAGTTAGCACCCCGCCCGGACAGATAACATTGACTCTGATGTGACTCGGAGAAAGTTCTAGCGCCAGCATTTTTGCTAAAGCTACTTGGGCAGCTTTGCTGCAAGCGTAAGCTGTAGCGCCAACTTTTTTGAAGCTTCTTGTACCATTAATCGATGAGGTAATCACAATCGAACCTCCTTGTTTTTTTAAATAAGGAACTGCATATTTTACAGTCAAAAATGTTCCCGTCAGATTGGTGTTAATTGTCTGTTCCCACTCATCGAGTGCTATCTCTTCTACCGGCGACCAGATACCGTTAATCCCCGCATTGGCGAACACAATATCAATTCTTTGATATTCGTCAAAAATTGTTTGAAATGCCTGCTGCATTTGCCCAGAATGCCCCACATCTGCGGCAATTGCCAGCCCGCTGCCTCCTTCATTGATTAGTTGGCGGACTGTTTCTTGCGCCGTTTCTAAAGTTAAATCGATAATCGCAACTTTTGCGCCTTCCTTGGCCATTAACATTGCTGTTGCACGACCAATTCCCGACCCGCCGCCGGTAATAACGGCAACTTTTTCTGCAAGTTTCATATTTTTTTATGTAAATATTTTTGGGGCGACGCCTATAAATATAAGTATAGAGAGAGAGGACTGAAGTCATCACTACGAATAGGCTTGACTCATCAAAAACAGCTAAGTAAAAATTTGTTTGATGCGATAATTATAGCGGTAAGGTGCGCCTCGCGCACCCTACTTTAGACAGAGGATTCCGTCAAGATTACCGTCATATTTACTGCTGCGGAACCCAGACAGAAACTGAACCGGCGTTACACCTAAAATCTGCCCAACCATCGTCATTAGTTACGATGGGTTCTTTGACGTGCTCCATGATGTCAATATAAGTTCGATTAGGCTGTCCGACTTCCATAAACTTAGTGCCATCGCCTCCGTTACTTAGTACCACAGCCATGCCACCAGGGTGTTCTTCATTTCCGAGTCGCGTCCAGCCAATTGTGTTAGCGTGGTCGAAGTAATCGTATTGATTGCCGTAGGAATAAGTTTGGCGCGCCCACAACAATTTATCCAAAATCCACTGATGTTTGTCTAACCAAATCTCGTATTCATTGCCATCGTTTGCTGTATCTTTATAGTGATCGCCGTAATAATCCGGGTAAAAAATACAGGGATATCCTTCACGCCGCAGCAGGATTAAAGCGTAAGCAAGCGGTTTAAACCAAGACTCGACAACTGATTCTAACGATTGCAAGGGTTGAGAATCGTGGTTGTCAACCAAAGTAACGGCTAGAGTTGGTTGCTGTTGAACGAGGGTGCCGTCAAAAATTGTTCGCAAGTCGTAGCTGTTGCCGGCTTTGCTAGCAGCGTGGAAGTTATAGTGGAGTGGCGCATCAAATAAGGATACTTTACCGTCCGTTGCTTGGATGAAGTAGTGCAAAGCTTCCACTTCATAAGACCAATATTCGCCGACGGCAAATAGGTCGCGTTTGGCATAGTTACGGACGTGTTCCAACCACTCTTGAAAAAATCCTGCTGCTACGTGTTTGACGGCATCAAAACGAAATCCGTCAACGTTTGTTGTATCCACATACCACTCGCCCCAGTATTTTAATTCCCCGGTGACTTCTGGGTTGTCCATATCTAAGTCGCAACCCATGAGGTAGTCAAAGTTGCCTTTTTCTAGGTCTACTCCCTCATCAAATTCTTTGCCTTTTAGCAGGTAAACTGCATGGGTATCAGTGTCGTAAGCGTTGTAATCAATGGCGTCAAAATGCCACCAATGCCACTCCATACTAGAATATTTTTTGTCGCGGCCGGGGAAAGTAAAATGCGTCCAAGCCTTGATTTTTTGATATTCGCCTATTGGGGCATTCCGGTTATCCATATCGAAGGGTGTGGCTTCAGCTTCTTCTTCTTCATCGGCACCTAATTTGTGGTTGAAGACGACATCGGCATAAATCCGAATTCCTGCATCTTGGGCAGCTTTGATTGCACGCAAATACTCATCTTTTGTACCGTATTTAGTGCGTACTGACCCTTTTTGGTCGAATTCGCCTAAATCGAATAAGTCGTAGACACCATAGCCGACATCCATACCGCCGCCCGTTCCTTTATAAGCGGGTGGCAACCACAGAGATGTAACGCCAATTTTAGCTAAATCTTTTGCTGATTCTGCTAGCTGATTCCACAGGTTTCCGTCGTCGGGGGTGTACCAGTGGAAATACTGCATCATGACGCCATTGACTTCAGACATATTAAGTTTTTCCTGTTTTTTAAAGTTGCCCGATTTATTGTTGTTAGTTGCCGATCGCTCTAGCTATTTCTGCAATCTACGGTCATTACAAATGATAAAATATATGAATGAATAATAAAATATATCTTTTGACAGATTGACAATTTTGTACATTGTATAGAAATATTTTTTAGCATATGTAACAGCGCAAAAAATATGTTCTAGGGCTTGTGATTATGCGATCGCAAACCTGCTTGATATGATGTCAGCTTGAACGCAGACAATTAAATCGGTTTTTACTGAGGATAAATTGGTTTGTAGTGAGGACTTCAGTCTTCTGAGTTTTGAGGCGGACACAAGTCCGAACGATCGAACTTGGTAACGGTTATTTTACGGAAAATAAGATGATTCTTCGATTGGGTCGATCGCACAATCACCTCTTAAGTGTCAAATATCAAGATGTTGCAGGTTCTCCGGCTACTCGCTCAATCTTAGTATCCCAAGTACCGTCGATCGCCAATTCGAGCAATCTAAATCCGGGCCCGATGGTGTCGAGGACAATCGGAGAGGTTTTGGGTAACAGTTGGATGCAGGTACTGGGCGTGCCCAAGTAGGAAACTTCGCCTCGCTGTTGGTGAAATTCTTGGTGAATGTGGCCGCAAAGGACTATTTTGATTTGAGGGTATCGATCGACAATTGCGAAAAATTCATCGGCATTGTGCAACATCATGCCATCCATGATTTCACAGTCGATCGCCAATGGATGATGGTGCAAGGCAATCATAACAGAGCGATCGCCCGTTTGTTGCAGTTGAGAATCCAGCCAATTCAAACTCTCTGGGGAAAGCCGCCCGCCGTCGCATCCGGCTTCGACACTCGAAAGCAGCAGAAATTGCCAGTTTCCCAAGTGAAATGATTTTTCTGGGGAAATTGGCGGCTTATCTAATATTTGGGCCATAACTGGAATGTTGTCGTGGTTTCCCGGTATCCAGTAGGCGGGAATTCCCAGCGGGGCGATGAGGGAGGCGAGGCGCTGGTAAGATTCGGCTGTTTCGTCTTGGGATAAGTCGCCTGTCAGCAAAAGTAAGTCGGGCGGCGGCTGGATCTGTTGGAGGCGATCGAGAACTGTTTCGAGGGTGCGGGCTGTCGATATCCCTTTCCATTGTCGATCGATCTGTGCAAATAAGTGAGTGTCGGTGATTTGGGCGACTCGGAGGGGAGAATCTGGTGTCATGGCTGCTGTTGCGGGCGAAGCGGAGGCGATCGAGCTATTTCTACTGTAGCCTGGGATGGGGTTGTGGGGGCGATCCTCTTCGAGGGCTTCGCTAACGAACTTTGGGCGATGGAAATTTTTGAGATATATGTTGAAATAATCAGGATTTGGTGTATTATCGTATAACGTCAATTTTCTGACGTAACGGCGGCATAGCCAAGTGGTAAGGCAGAGGTCTGCAAAACCTCCACCCCCAGTTCAAATCTGGGTGCCGCCTTTTTTAATTTCAGCCTTGGTAAGTCTCATGGTTGTTATAGCAGTTTTCAATTCGATGCAATACAGCAGGGAAACGGCACTACCGTGTCCTACCCAATATTTGTACTTCATTCAATTGAAAACCGCTATTATCGCCGCTGGGGAAAAGTTTTATGCCAAGACAAAAGAAACCAGACCAAAAAGCGATCGCCCAATATAATCACGAAGACAAGCAACGAGTCAATAACCCACCAGTCGGACTCGTTACGCCAGAAACCGATCCCGATGGCGATCGCAAAAATTATAGCTACGATCCGCACCTCGATCCGCAGTTAGTTTGGGCGGGTAAGGCAGAACATACTAATTTTGCAGTACCAACAGTTTCGCTGCACGTTCACGAACGCATCGATCCTCGGACTATTATAGAAGCAGTTCGCAAGGAAAATCAAAGTCAGGGTGTGCAGTTATCTCTGTTTGAGATACCAGAAGAAAATCCGCCTATTCGACAGGCGATCGAGTTTTACAAGCATCAGCATAATTGGAGTAACCGTTTGGTTGCTGGAGACTCGCTGTTAGTAATGAATTCCCTGTTAGAAAAAGAGGGAATGGCGGGACAAGTGCAGATGATTTATTTCGATCCGCCTTATGGGATTAAATATGGTTCAAATTTTCAGCCGTTTGTGAATAAGCGGGATGTGAAAGATGGGAAAGATGAGGATTTGACTCAAGAACCGGAAATGATTAAGGCGTTTCGGGATACTTGGGAGTTGGGGATTCATTCTTATTTGACTTATTTACGCGATCGATTGTTATTGGCTAGGGAGTTATTGTCCGAAAGTGGTAGTATTTTTGTGCAGATTTCTGATGAAAATTTGCATCATGTTCGGGAAATTATGGATGAGGTTTTTGGAGCAAATAATTTTATCTCTATAATTCCATTTGTAACAACAAGCAGCCAAACTAGCAAGCTTCTAGCAACGATCTGTGACTTCGTTGTTTGGTATGGAAAAGATAAAGATAAAACGAAATTTTATCAAATTTACGATGACAAATTAGCTGGAGAAACGGGAGGAACCAAGTATAATAAAGTTGAGTTATTTAATGGCAATATATTGTCATTAAATCAAGCGTTAGATAAATTCAAGGGAAATCTTCCAGATGGTTCACTAATATTTAGAGCTAGTCCGCTAGTGTCTCAAAATGGAGGAGATAATAGCCGTTTTGAGGTTGAATATCAAGGTAAAAGTTTTAAACCAAGGACAGGTTTTTGGAAAACGAATCAAATTGGAATGCAGAATTTAATTTCTGCTAACCGGATTATTGTTGAAGGTAATAGTCTCGCCTTTATTCGTTATTTGAGTGATTTTCCTGTATATCCTTTTGGAAACTTATGGAGTGATACATGGGGAGTACAAAGTCGCAGTAACCCCAAGGTTTATGTAGTTCAAACTGATACCAAAATTATCCAACGCTGCCTCATCATGACAACTGATCCAGGCGATTTAGTCCTCGACATCACCTGCGGAAGCGGCACAACTGCCTACGTTGCCGAACAATGGGGACGCAGATGGATAACCTGCGATACCTCAAGAGTAGCAATAACCCTAGCCAAACAACGGTTAATGACCGCCACCTTTGACTATTACCAACTGGCAAAACCCCAGGAAGGCGTAGGTAGTGGTTTCAAATATAAAACCGTCCCTCACATCACCCTCAAATCTATCGCCAATAACCCCGAAATCCGGGAAGGCATGAACCGCATAGAAATAGAACAAGCAATTAATAAATACGCCGACCAAGAAACCCTCTACGACCAACCTTTACTCGATAAATCAAAAGCCAGAGTCACCGGCCCCTTCACCGTAGAAGCCGTCCCCGCCCCCACAGTCAAACCCATTGATGACATTATCAATCCCCCCGTAGCTGACAATTCAATCACCCGTTCTGGCGAAACATTGCGACAATCAGAATGGCGCGATGAAATGCTAAAAACAGGGATTCGCGGTAAAAACGGACAATACATTTTATTCTCGCGAGTCGAACCTTTACCAGGCACTCGTTGGCTTCATGCCGATGCCGAAACCAAACCCAATGACCTCGGCGCTAATACCGTAAAAGAAGCTAGTGGTACCTATGATAAACCCACGCGAGTCGTTATTTCCTTCGGGCAAGAACACGCACCCCTAGAACAACGCCAAGTTTCCCAAGCCATCGAAGAAGCCCAAACTTTAGTCCCCAAACCCAAATTAATCATCTTTGCGGCCTTTCAATTTGACCCCGAAGCATCCAAAGACATCGACGAAACTAACTGGCCCGGTGTCACGCTTCTGAAAGCACAAATGAACGCCGATTTACTAACAGAAGACCTCAAGAAAAAACGCGCTAGTAACGATAGTTTCTGGCTGATGGGTCAACCAGATGTTGCACTGCGCCGCATCGATAAAGGGGAAAATCAAGGTAAGTGGGAAGTCGAAGTTTTTGGCTTCGATTATTATAATACCAAAACCGGAAATATTGAATCGGGCAGCGTCGAAAAAATTGCCATGTGGATGTTAGATATTGATTATGATGGTAGAAGTGTTTTCCCCCGTCAGGTTTTCTTCCCAATGGCAGGGGAAAAAGATGCTTGGTCACGTCTAGCCCGCAATCTTAAAGCCGAAATTGACGAGGATTTAATTGAGTCTTATCAGGGTACTGTTTCCTTGCCTTTTGAAATGGGAGAGTATCAGCGGGTTGCTGTAAAGATTGTAGATGATAGAGGGATTGAAAGTTTGAAGATTATTCGGTTAACCTAAGAAACCCGGTTTCTGGAAGGGTGCTATAATGGGTTAAAATTTTTAATTTTAAGAGGGTTTAACTATGACTCTGGCTATCAATAAAAAAGATGTAATTTTTAGGTTAGTGTAATGATTATCTCTCATATTGTTCTCAAGAATTGGAGAAACTTTCGGTTAACAGACGTAGATTTGCGCGATCGCGTCTTTTTAGTTGGCCCAAATGCTTGCGGTAAATCTAACTTTCTCGATGCTTTAAGATTTCTACGCGATCTCGCTAAACCAGGTGGAGGTTTACAAAAAGCTGTCAGCGATCGCGGTGGCGTGTCAAAAATTCGCAGTCTTTACGCGCGTCGATATTCAGATGTTGAAATAGAAATTCATCTTTCAGAGTCGAATGCTGAACAGCCATCATGGAAATATAGTCTGGGAATTAAACAGAGAAAAGGTGGAAAAAATGAGCCCATTGTGGCTTACGAACGAGTCTGGCGAAAGGATGAACAAATTATCGCTCGCCCTAATGAAGATGATATCAAAGATGACTTAAGACTAACTCAGACTTATTTAGAGCAAATTAATACTAATGCTGAATTTAGAGAAATTAGTAAATTTTTAGAACCGATTTTATATTTACATTTAATACCTCAATTGGTTCGCCATCCCGAAGCTTTTGCTATCCCTGGACTTGCGGAAGATCCTTTTGGCAGAACTTTTTTAGAACGCATCGCTAAAACTTCGGAAAAAACCAGAAAATCGAGATTAAAAAAAATAGAGGAAGCTTTAAGATTTGCGGTTCCACAGTTAAAAAATCTCACAGATATGAAAGATGAAATGGGAGTTCCTCATTTGGAAGCAATTTATGAACATTGGCGACCAGGAGCAGGAAAGCAACGAGAAGACCAATTTTCTGACGGCACTTTACGCTTAATTGGTTTGCTTTGGTCACTATTAGAAACCGATTCATTATTGTTGCTAGAAGAACCCGAACTTTCTTTAAATGCGGCTATTGTTAGTAAGCTACCTGCTCTAATTTATCGTTTGCAACGTCAGAAAAAACGGCAGGTTATTATCAGTACCCATAGTGCCGATATACTATCCGACAAAGGTATTGGCGGTGAAGAAGTTTTACTAATGACTCCTAGTGCAGAAGGTACAAAAGTAGAATTAGCTTCTTCAATTGCAGAAATTAAACAACTATTAGAAGTCGGTTTGAGCGTGGCTGATGCTGCGCTACCCCATACGGTTCCCCCAAATATTGAGCAACTAACTTTGTTTAAATGACTGATATTCCCATCAATTTAGCAGTTGAAGATGCCCTCAGTGAAGCAGTTCTTAAAGAAATGTTGAAACAAACCGATCGCCCTTTTTCAATAGGAACTTGTTTGAGTCGTGGAGGATATGGCTATCTCAAAAAAATTACACCCGGACTAAATCAGGCGGCTGCTGGAATGCCATACTTAATCTTGACTGATTTAGATAATGCAGAATGTCCTCTCGCCATAATTTCAAGCTGGCTAACTCAACCCAAGCATCCAAATTTGATTTTTAGAGTGGCGATTAAAGAAGTAGAATCCTGGTTACTTGCTCATAGAGAAGCTTTTGCCGAGTTTTTAGGTATTACCGTTAGTTTAATTCCAGCTAATGTTGATGAAATTGCAGATCCAAAACAACTTTTAATCAATCTAGCTCGTAAATCGAGAAAGCGAAAGTTGCGGGAGGCGATCGTGCCAGAACGTAACAGCACTGCTAAAATAGGGAAAGATTATAACGGTCAACTCATCGATTTTGTTCAAAATTATTGGCAAGTTGAATCAGCACAAGTCAATTCCCGCAGTCTGCAACGAGCGATGAATGCACTGATAAATTTTCAGCCAACCTGGGAAGCATAAGCAAATCAAAATAAAATAATATGTCATCAAAAAACATCGACCAACTTATCATCAATTCTCCCTACGAAGAACCCAAACAATATTGGCATTACGATCGCACTTCTCGCCTATTTAACCTTACAGATGGGAGAAGACCCGCAGGCTATATCATTGCTTCCGAAAACTCCAAAACCTTCGACGACCCCGGTAAATTCGTTGAAATACCTTTAGTTAACCAAATCCGTCCCCGCGTCAAAGCTTGGAGTAGTCAAGGATACCCAGGAGTTACAGGCGTTACCAAGCGTCTCCTAGAACACTGGAACAACCGAGAAGAACGCAATAATCCTTTCTTTTTCTGTCAGTTAGAAGCCATAGAAACCTTGATCTGGCTAACTGAATCTCCACCGTCCGAAAAAGTTGGCATTGATATTCCTTCAGATGGTGGAAACTTCAAACGTCTTTGCTCGAAAATGGCAACAGGTTCGGGGAAAACGATCGTCATGGCGATGTTAATTGCATGGCAAATATTAAATAAAATTACTTATCCCCAAGATACCCGTTTTTCTAAAGCTATTTTTATTGTTGCACCGGGACTAACAGTTAAGAGTCGTCTGCAAGTTCTAATTCCATCTGCGGAAAATAACTACTACGAAGTTTTCAATGTTGTTCCGATTGGTTTGTTCGACAAACTCCGTCAGGGTAAAGTTATCATCTGCAATTGGCACGCCCTGAATTGGGAAACAGAGGAACAAATTAAAAAGAGAAAGGGCGTTGATAAACGCGGTGCTAAAAGTAATGAAGCTTACGCCCGCGAAGTGTTAGGAGAAATGGCAAATTCTCACAATATTGTTGTCCTTAATGATGAAGCGCACCACGCATGGCGGATTTCTGCGGAATCTAAAGTTAAAGGTGTTAGTAAAGAAGAATTAGACGAGGCGACAAAATGGGTAGGTGGACTCGATCGCATTCACCAAGCTAGAAAAATCATCACCTGTTTCGATTTCTCGGCTACACCCTTCGCCCCTTCTGGCAAGAAAAGCTCAGAAGAAGCCCTATTTAGCTGGATTGTCAGTGATTTTGGCTTAAATGATGCGATCGAATCAGGGTTAGTCAAAACCCCTCGCGTCGTAATTCGCGACGATGGTAAACTCACAAAAGATTACAAATCTCGTCTCTACCATCTCTATCGAGATCCCGAAGTAAACGATGATGTGAATCGTAAAGCCAAACCCAACGAATCTCTCCCAGATTTGCTTAACAACGGCTACCTTTTACTCGGAAAAGACTGGCTAGAAACTGCTCAAGCATGGAAAGAAGCTGGGCATAAAGTTCCACCCGTAATGATTTCTATTGCCAACCGCACTGAAACGGCTGCCCGAATCAAGTATGCTTTTGACCATAACAAGATTCATATTGAAGAACTTTGTATTTCAGAACGTACTCTGCACATAGACTCTAACGTGATGAAAATGGCAGAATCTCAGGAAGAAACTAGCGAAATACAAGACCAAACATCAGACGATAACGAAGATGATACCTCTGATGATGAACCAATCCGCAAACTTTCCAAGAAAGAACAAGCAGAATATTTAAGAAAAACCGTTGATACAGTTGGTCAAATTGGAAAACCAGGGGAACAGATTCAAAATGTGATCTCAGTGGGGATGCTTTCTGAAGGATGGGATGCCAAAACAGTCACTCACATTATGGGGATTCGCGCATTTTCTAGTCAACTTCTCTGCGAACAAGTGGTAGGGCGAGGTTTGCGAAGAACAGCTTATGAAATCAACCCGGAAACTAATTTATTAGAAGCAGAATATGTGAATATTTTTGGTGTTCCCTTTACCTTTCTTCCCCACGAATCCGATGAAGGAACACCACCCCCACCACCTAAACCTAAAACGGAAATTAAACCCGATTCTGACAAGCAGCAGTTTGAAATTAACTTTCCCAATATTGTCCGCATTGATTACATTTATCAACCCGAACTAAAGCTGAATATGAGTCAAATTGAGACTTTAGAATTAGATGCCTTTGATAATAGCACACTGGCAGACTTAGCACCGATTGTTGATGGCAAACCAGATGTGACTAAAATTAGGGCAATTGACTTAGAAGATTTAGGGCGCAAACAGCGGATGCAAAAAATTGCCTTTGAGGTTGCGATAGATATTTTTGAGGAGATGAAACCCGGTTGGAAAGGTAATCGAGAATACTTACTAGGCAAATTAATTCGATTAGTTGAAGAAGTTATCCATTCAGATTTAATTAAAATTACACCGCCATTATTTGGTGTAGATGAAATCAGGCGACGCATTCTGATCACCCTGAATTTGAAAAAGATAGTGCAGCATATTTGGCAGGCAATTTACTTAGAAAACACAGAAAAACTTGAGCCTATATTTGATACAGAACATCCCATCCGTTCAACAGGTGATATGCGTCCTTGGTACACCGGAAAACCCTGCGAATACACCCAAAAATCCCACATTAACTGTAGCACCTTTGATAGTACATGGGAAGCGAGCGAAGCATTTGAACTCGATCGAAATAAAAATGTTGATGCTTGGGTAAAAAATGACCATCTGGGATTTGAGATTCTCTATATTTTTGATGGTATTGTCCGCAAATATCGACCTGATTTCATAATCAGATTGAGCACGGGAAATTTTTTAATCTTAGAAACTAAAGGACAACCAAATCGCCAAGATAAGGCAAAATGGGGATTTCTGGATCAGTGGATTGAATCTGTTAATCAGCATGGGGGATTTGGTCATTGGCAACGGGATGTATCAACTAATCCGGCTGATGTTAGGATGATTTTAGATCAAGCTGCTTATCGCTAAAGGGGAAACTGTCAGCTTTTAATACTGCCCAATTTCGGTGGGTGAGGCGAGTCGTAATATTAACGCTATTCATTCACTCACCATAATTCTAGATCACTTATGACTTTTTCTAAATCAATATTTTTAGTCATATCCTTCGGCAAATAATCAAAAACTTTCTCTAAAACTTCCATAGACACATTGTTTATCAACCAATCATCACTAGAATCATCCCCAAGATTCAAAAAATACTTTAAACGTTCCTCTATCGAATCCTTATCTCCTTTATCCACTTGTCCAACTCGCTCAAACCAATTCCCTTGGGAGTCTTTAAAGGAATTAGCATCAATACTACATATCTGATGCACTAAAGCCAATGAATTATGATCGAGACCATTTTTGCTAGTCGAGTTAATCGGATAGGCTGTTGGCAAACCTTTACAGGTTTCTTGGAAGGTTAAGGGAATCACCGTAAAAGTTTGTAGGCATTCAGCGTCATCTTGAAATTGGTCAATTTCCCAAAACAGATAATGATGCTCTCCCCGCAAAAATCTACTAGAATTAATTATCATGGTGCAATGAACAGTCTTGCATTCAATCTCCCCTGGTTCACTTAAATCATAAATGTGATTGTGATTGTGTAGGCAACGAAGAGATACTTTCTGGGGATCTACTAAATAAATCCAACCTTGACGAGGTGTTTTTCCAGCCACGTTATCACCCTAATTCATCGATTAACTTTTGTCTTTCTGTCTCAAGATTCAGCCTCACCACTTGCTCTAGTTGATGGCTATCTTTAACCTCAATCATTGGCGCAGTGCTGTACACATACTTTAGTAACTTCTGGATTTTATCCTGTCCTGATCCTGCCCATTCTCTGCGAATGTTGTCCAGCATTAGTTTTAGTCCTACAGGTAATTCTAAATCATCGACATTACCTGCTTCGGCACCAAGTCGGATAAATATGGTTTCTCCGACAGATTCTTGCACAATTGTTTTGCCATTCATTTGATTTAAGGCAACAATGATGTCTTCGTTCCAAGGGCTATAGTGATAATAACGCCAATTTAGCTCCGTAAGCTGTTTGTTTGTCCATTTGACAGAATAAAGGTCGGCCAAATACAAAAACTTGATTAATTGCGTTTTTGTAATGTGGCCTTTTGTGGCGAAAACAAAATACTTGATGAGGGTTTCTAGCATGGCTTTGATTGTTTGTAGGGTGCGTCGCTATAAAAATTCATGAATTCCATCGATAATCTCATTGCGACGCACTTTGCGACTGTTGGGAAAGAGTAAAAGAGAGGGTTGTTTATTCAACCGTTGAATAACCAAGGTGCGTCGCTGTGAGATTGTGGATTTTTATCGAGGGATTGTCGATCGCGACGCACCCTACGCACTGCGATTAAAGAAACCGGGTTTTTTGCAGAATTTACGTCTACAATGCGTCTTTTCGTGAAAAACCCGGTTTCTGGACACCCGCGCGCAAGTCCTGAATCGTACTTTAACGGTTACATCTTGCTGATAATTCTTTGCACGATTTCGACGCCTGTTACCGCTTGCCAGCCAAACAGCCCTAAGAGCCCCACATTCAGAAAGATGTGAGTGTATCTGGCAACATTGTTACCTTTTTGCATCAACGGAGTCAGAGAGGCTGAAATGGCAATTATTGCGGTCATTCCCAAGCCGGCTAGCAAGTGGGCTCCCACAAATAGTTTGCCGTTGTTGATGTAGGTGACGGCCATTCCGCCGATCGCCCCTGTTACCATCAAGGCTAGCAGCAAAGATCCCATCTGGTGATGCTTAATGTTGAATTTGCCCTTAATTAACTCTTTTTTGACCTCACCTTCGGCACTTCTGGTACGGCGGATTTGAACGCCGAGATACAAAGCATACAATGAGATTGCCAGCAATACCCACATTAAAACTGGGTGGAAGAATTGGCTCCAAACTTTTACTGACTCAGGAATTTCAAGATTCATGGTGTTCTCAGGATTTTTCAACTTACTTCATAAAACTTAGCATACCAGTCATGCCGTCTCATGCGACGGTAAAAATATACGGTATGAGAGACTATTATGCCTGCCACTAAACAAAACGCTGTATTGATTCAAGCTGCCAAGACTGGTAACATTATTCACGTCCAAGCTTTACTCGCTAAGGGTGTTGACGCTAACGCCAAAGACTCTGAGGGGACGACGGCTTTGATGTTTGCGGCCCAAAAGGGCTATACGGAAATTGTGCGTATTTTACTAAAAAATGACGCTAATGTCAACCTCGCGAGCAGGCGTTTTGGCCTGACGGCTTTGATGTTGGCTGCGGCTCACAAACAGGCTGATGTTATGCGGCTGTTGTTGGCTGCGGGTGCTGATGTTGACGCTAAAAATGATGATGGGAGTACGGCTTTGATGGCGGCTTCTCTCAAAGGCGATATCAATGTTGTGCGGCTTTTACTTGCTGCTAATGCTGATGTGAATGTGCGAGATCAAGATGGAGATTCGGCTCTGAAAATAGCTGCTTTGTCCGGGTACGAAGCTGTTGTTCAAGCTTTGGCTGATGCGGGTGCTATTGCTGATAATTCTATGTTGTTTTCAGCTATTAGTCAAGGTAGCGCGCAAATTCTCAGAATTTTGCTGAACTGCGCTGCGGATGTTAATCTTAAAAATCTACAGAGCAAAACTCCTTTAATGCAGGCTGCTACGGCGGACAATTTGGCTGTTGTTGAGGCGCTGCTAGCCGCTGGTGCTGATTTGGAAATTCGCGACAAAGAGGGCGAAACTGCTTTAACTTTGGCTGCGGATTGTGGCAATGTTGATGCGGTGCGAGCTTTGCTGGCTGCGGGTGCTAATCCGAATGTGAAAAGTGGAGATGGGGGCACGGCTTTGATGGCGGCGGCTGCTGGGGGAAATTTCGCGATCGCACATATATTACTAGATGCTGGCGCGGATATCAACGCTAAGGACAGAGATGACGAAACTGCGTTGAATTTTGCCGTGGTTGAAGGCTGCGAAGATGTGGTGGAATTGCTGTTAAACCGAGGTGCTAGTGTGGGTGCGAGAAATCGGTTGGGCGATACGCCTTTGCTGGTGGCGGCTGTTCACGGTCATAGTGCGATCGTATCAGCTTTGCTGCAAAAAGTAAACTCTAATCAGGCTGATTTCCTGAATGCTAAAAACTTTGGGGAGACGGCTTTGACTCTGGCTGCGTTTCACGGACATACTGAGACGGTGAAAGCCTTACTTGACGGCGGTGCAGATCCGAATATCCCGGCGGATTTGGGGAAAACTGCTTTAATGAAGGCGTGCGATCGCGGTTATTTGGCGATCGTCCAAATATTAGTCGAAAAAGGCGCAGATGTCAACTTGCTCGATGAGTCCGGCGCAACCGCTGTGATGTGGGCCGCCCATCGCGGTTATACTGATTTAGTCAAGATTTTAATCGCTGCTGGTGCAGAATTAAATCACAAAAATCCGGGCAATTATACAGCTTTAATGTTAGCTGAGTTTAAAGGTTATTCCACTGTGGTGAAATTGCTCAAAAATGCCGGAGCACAAGAGTAAATATAGCATCGCGGGAGACGTAAACGGCGGTTGAAACCGTACGTCCTATCTGAGGAAAATGCGGTGTCAATAAAAAAAATCATGTTAACCGTCCATTCTTCAACCCACGGAGGCGGGTTTTGTTTTTGTAGGCGCGGTTTCAACCGCCGTTTTATCTTGAAATTATCTGCGTTTATCTCCGTTTATCTGCCTTAAATCTGCGGTTGGGCTATTCATAAAATATTTATGCAACAAGTCTCAATCAGCTTTACGCACCCAGCCATTAATAGTAAAACGACTATCAGCAAAAGCTTTCGAGGGACAGCTAACTGTCAAAACTTCGTGCATATAGCGGCTTAGGAAAAATACGATGCTATTATTGCGAGGTTCCACGGTTCTGAATGTCTCATCTGCAACATAAAAATTGTTCTCGACTTTGCTATCGTAAATCAGCAATTCGCCACCTGAAAAAGCCTTCGGTTCTCGATTGAAATAATAAACGTAAGTAAAAAATCGGGTGGCGGTATCTGGTGAACCGCTATCGTTGTGAAGTTTATAAAAGTTGTTGTCATTGTGCAGAGTTAGCTGAGCTTCTATGTCACCAAGCGTAAATGATGGTAGATTTAATTTACGCAGCACATCGGGGAGAATTGCTTTGATGCGATTTACCATCAATTGCGAAAATTCGGGGAAGGAGTGGAGTACCATCGAACGTCGGTAATCTTCGGCATTTGTTGAGGTGCTGGTACTCACAAATTCCGATTCTTTTGCTAAAACATATTTGATGAGTTTGTTCTTTTCGGCGGCGGTGAGAAAGTTGTCAATTTGGGCGTATCGAGATATTAAGTCATCATTTACAGGCGCAGGGGCGGGAATTTTTGCGGGAATTTCTACAGGAATTTCTACAGGAATTTCTACGGGAATTGCTAGCTGCTGCGGCTGTATTTGCTGCAATAAAATTGGGGGTTCTGTGACTAATCCGACTAGGTGTTCGGCGGGAAAGGAAAGGCTGGAACGCCCGTCGTCTATGGGGATTTGGAATAAGGTTGAAAACCCTACTGTCTGTTGCGTGCGATCGACTAATGTTTTGACTAGGCTGTGCAATAATGGTGTGTCGGATTTGAGAATGACGGTGCACTGATGTCCGCCGGTGAGCAGGATTTTAACTTTTACGTCTTGGGGTTGAATTTGCTGTTGACTGTAAGTCATAATTTTTAAAGGACGCAATTTGGGAAGCAATTCTGGAAGGACACAACAGTGTTGTGTCCCTACTATAGGGTATTATTCCTAATGCAAGAAGTGGCGGATATCGGTAAACATCATTGTGATTCCGAGTTGGTTAGCCGCCTCAATGGAATCTTTATCGCGCATACTACCTCCCGGTTGGACGATCGCAATTATGCCAGCCTCAGCAGCCGTTTTTACCGAATCATCGAAGGGGAAGAAGCCGTCGCTGGCCAAAATCGCTCCTTTACTCTTCTCTCCCGCTTGTTCCAATGCTAGTTTAACCGATCCCACGCGGTTCATTTGTCCGGCGCCGATACCGATTGTAGTGCGATCGCGCGTTACAACGATCGCATTAGACTTAACGTGTTTCGCTACCTTCCAAGCAAACAGCAATTCTGCCAACTCTTCAGCCGTCGGCTGCTTCTCAGTAACTGCGCGCCATTTGCTAGTTTCTTCTACTACATTATCCGAGTCTTGCACCAGCAAACCGCCTGCGATTACTTTCACAGTTTGTGCTGGGCCTTGAGTCAAATCTGGCAAAATTAATACTCTAACTTTCGCCTTTTTCTTGATAATTGCTTCCGCTTCCGGTTCGCAGCCTGGGGCGACAATACACTCTAAAAATGTCTTAGTTAACGCCGTTGCGGTAGCAGCATCAATCGGGCGATTGAGGGCGACAATTCCACCGAAAGCTGAGACTGAATCAGTGTCAAAAGCTTTTTGATACGCTTCGGAAATAGTTTTTCCCAAGGCTGTGCCGCAAGGATTTGTATGCTTCAGAATAGCTGCGGCGGGAGTCTCCGGGAATTCTACAATCAGCCGCCTTGCTGCTTCTAAATCTACTAAATTATTGTAGCTTAATTCTTTGCCTTGCAGGATGGTGCTAGTTGTCCAGCCTGTGGGTGTAGTTCCGCTTTGATACCAGGTGGCCGCTTGGTGGGGATTTTCGCCGTAGCGGAGTGTTTGCAGCTTTGTTCCCGATACATTAAACTGTTCTGGTAGCTTCGATTCAGCCTCGGATTGGCTGCTGAGATAATTGGCGATCGCGCGATCGTAGTTTGCTGTATGTTCAAATGTTTCTAGCGCGCGCTCTTGCCGGAATTTTAAGGATGCTTCCCCGCCATTTTGCCGAAGTTCTGCTAAATAAGTATTGTACTGGTCAGGATTGCACAAAACTGTCAAATGAGCGTGGTTTTTAGCTGAAGCTCTCAGCATCGCCGGCCCGCCGATATCTATCTGTTCAATTGCGTCTGCTAGAGTAACTCCCGGTTTAGCAATTGTCTGTTCAAACGGATACAAATTCACTACAACTAGATCGATCGCCCGAATTTGATTTTCGGCTAAATCTGCGATATCTTGCGCTACATCGCGGCGCGCTAAAATACCTCCGTGGATTCGCGGATGAAGTGTTTTGACTCGCCCGCCCAAAATTTCGGGAGAACCAGTATATTCCGCAACTTTGGTGACGGGGATTCCCGCTTCTTTGAGGGCGCTTGCTGTCCCGCCGCTGCTAATTATGTCAAATTCAAATTCTTCTACTAGACTGCGCGCTAAGTCGATTAGCCCGGTTTTGTTGGATACGCTCAGAAGTGCTAGACGTGCCATTGGTTTGAAATTGCGATCGCAAAAATAGACAGGTTATATTCTATATCAAATCTGGCGGTAGGGGAATAATTTGGTAGTTTTTGACTATGATTACATTATCTAAAGATGACTTGGCTTGTTGGCAGCATATTTTTTTAGAAAATATTTTTTTTTGCAGTTGATTATAAATATTTATAACGGGCGCGTCGATCCTGTTAGATTGTCCGCTGTCAGCGGGATTGAAGCCATCTTTCCCCTTAACTGCCGTGTCCCGCGCCAGGGCCGATGCTGTTGAAATTACTTACTCAAGTGTAATAGATAATTCGATGGCGATCGCTCTAGAATCTTAAGGATATTTTAGGATTAATTATCAAATTGATGTGCTAGCATCGGTTATAAATTGTTCTATCCCTAAATTAGTGGAAAAATTGGGCGAGAGCGATATCTTAATAAAAAAATAGCAGGTTCAAATATGTTTTTTCAAGAAGCAGATTCAGAAAAGAAGCTCAGTAATATTAGCAGTAGGCCGAAACAAACTGCTAACAACCTCACCGATCGAACAAACTATCAAGAGATGCCCCAAAACATAACCGAGAATTCGACACAGACCAACATTTCAGAAGCTTACAGTCTGAGTTTGTGCGAAATGCAGCAGATGCAGCGAGCAATAGAACAGCTAAAGCAGGATTTGAAAGCTAGCGAATCTCGGTTTCGGAATGCGATCGAAAAGAATGCAGACGGCATGGCAATTGTCAACAAATTCGGACTTGTGTCTTTTGTAAACCAGTCAGCAGAAGCGCTGTTCAACTGCACAGCGGAGGAACTTTTAGGTCAAGAATTTTTTGGTGGTTTGCTAGTAGAATGTTCTGCTTGCGATCTGGAGATGAATGCAGATATTATTCCCCAAATTGGCAAAGTAGCTACAGCAGGAATTCGTGTCGTGCAAACAGAAGTTAAAGTTATTCGCAAGCAGCAAGAAAATGCTGTGGTAGAAATGCGGTTGGTGGAAACGGAATGGGAAGGAGAAATGGCTTATTTAGCGACGCTGCGGGACATTACCGATCGCAAGCGCGCCGAAGAAATACTTTGGTTGTACGATCGGGCTATGGCAGCTACCAGCACCGGAGTTACGATTTCTGACGCCACTAATCCCGAACATCCGATTATTTACTGCAATCCCGCCTTTGAAAACATGACAGGTTATCGGCGGCCAGAAATTCTCGGAAAAAACTGCCGATTTTTGTACGGAAGCGACACCGATCCCGCAGCAGTAGAAATAATTCGCCAAGCCTTACAAACAGAGAGCGAATGCAAGGTAATATTAAAGAATTACCGCAAAGACGGAACCGCTTTCTGGAATTGTTTCTCAATATCTCCGGTGCGCGATCGAACAGGCAAATTAACTCATTTTATCGGCGTACAGAGAGACATCACCGATCGCAAAAAAGCCGAGGAAGCCTTACAAAATTCCGAAGCACAAAGCAGAGAACAAGCAGCTAAACTAGCAGCAGCACTTGACGAACTCAAAGCGACTCATTCTCAATTAGTGCAGAGTGAAAAAATGTCTAGTTTAGGATTGCTCATTGCCGGAGTCGCTCACGAAATCAACAACCCCGTCAGCTTCATTCACGGCAATCTTGCTCACCTGAAAAATTATACTAGAGACTTGTTTAATTACCTCGAACTTTACCAACAACACTATCCCAATCCAGTTGCAGAAATTCAACAAAAAATAGAAGAGAATGAGCTCGATTTTTTAGTTGAAGATTTCCCCAAAATCGTATCTTCAATGAGCGTCGGTATCGAGCGGATTTGCCAGATTGTCCAGTCGTTGCAGAATTTTTCGCGGCACGACGATTCACAGATGAAACCCGTCAACCTCCATGAAGGTATTGACAGCACGCTGTTAATACTAAATCACCGTTTGAAAGGAAACGGTGAAATGCGGCCAATTGAAATTGTTAAAAAATACGGAAACTTACCGCCTGTGGAGTGTTTTGCGGGGCCGCTCAATCAAGTTTTTATGAATATTCTCAGCAATGCGATCGATGCTTTAGGTGATGGGAATAGTCAGCGAAGTTTTCAAGAAATGCGTGAGAATCCCAGCCAGATTAAGATTTGCACAGAAGTTACGGAGAATTTTGTAGAAATCAAAATTGCGGACAACGGGCCGGGAATCACTGAGGAAGTCAAGCAGCGCATATTCGATACATTTTTTACTACCAAACCCGTTGGTAAAGGCACGGGAATGGGTTTATCTATTAGCTATCAAATTATTGTAGAAAGACACAACGGCCAATTATATTGTACTTCGGAATTGGGCAAGGGCACGGAATTTATGATCAAAATGCCGATCGCACATTCGTGTAGTTACCCACAATAAAAATTGTTTGTAGATGCAGATGCAGACGGCGGTTGAAACCGCCGTCTGCATCTGGGGAATTAAAAAACCTCCACACCCTCCAACTTCTTCATAGTTTCAACCTTGGCATTAGCCGCTTCCCCGCAAGTTTTCGGCGTCGGAAACATCTTTCCAGGATTCGCCAAACCTTTCGGATTAAACACATGACGCACCCACTGCATCGTCTCCAAATCTACCTCCGAAAACATATCCGGCATAAAACACTTCTTATCAGCACCGATCCCGTGTTCCCCCGAAAGACTGCCGCCGACTTTCACGCACAGCCTGAGAATTTCTCCGCCCAATTCTTCCACCTTTTCCAGCGCACCTTTTACCGAGTTATCGTACAAAATCAGCGGGTGCAAATTCCCATCTCCCGCGTGAAATACATTCGCAATTCGGTAGCCGTATTTCTCGCTCAAACCCTCAATTTCTTTCAAAACATAAGCCATTTGCGTGCGCGGAATTACGCCGTCTTGCACATAATAATCCGGGCTGAGATGACCCGCCGCCGCAAAAGCAGCTTTCCGCCCTTTCCAAATTTTCAGCCGCGTTTCCAAGTCATGGGCCGTAGTGATATTTCGCGCTCCATTTTGCTTGCAAATATCAGCGATTCGCTGCTTATTCGTAGCAACTTCCACTTCTAAACCGTCTATTTCTATCAGTAAAATTGCCGCCGCATCGCGGGGATAACATCCTGTTGCTACTACATCTTCCACAGCATTGATGCTGATATTGTCCATGATTTCCATGCCGCCGGGAATAATCCCAGCGCTGATAATATCGGAAACCGATTCGCCCGCTGCTTCAATGCTGGGAAAATCCGCTAACAGAACACAAATCGATTCCGGCGCTTTCAGAATTCGCAGAGTCACTTCTGTAGCGATTCCTAAAGTGCCTTCGGAACCGACAAATACACCAGTTAAATCGTAACCGGGCATTTCGGGAATTTCGCCGCCGACATCGACAATTGAACCGTCAGGAAGTACCAATTTTAATCCTAAAACGTGATTGGTCGTGACTCCGTATTTGAGGCAGTGCACGCCGCCAGAATTTTCGGCAACGTTGCCGCCAATCGAGCATATAATTTGACTGGAAGGGTCAGGTGCATAGTAGAAACCTGCGCCGCTAACTGCTTGCGTTACCCAGTTATTAATTACTCCCGGTTGTACGACTACTTGCTGATTTTCTAAGTCTACTTTCAGGATTTTTCGCATCAGGGCTGTGACAATCAGCACGCAGTTTTCTACGGGTAAAGCGCCGCCGGAAAGCCCGGTTCCTGCGCCTCTAGCTACCCAGGGAATGGAATTGCGATCGCATATTTTGACCGCATTTGCCACTTCCTCGGTAGTTCGTGGCAATACCACCAGGGCGGGGCGCTGGCGGTAGCTGGCGAGTCCGTCGCACTCGTATACAATCAATTCTTCACGGCGCTGCACTACGCCGTTTTTGCCGACTACAGCCTCAAATTCTTTAATAACGGGTTTCCAGTTGCGTTCGGTTGCTACGGCTATCATTAGTAACTTAATTTTAAGGGTTGCAATACTGACACTGAGCTGGATCGGCAGTCTCTCGACCGTCGGGAAACAGTTCTTCTTTAGTATAACCGCAGTTTTTGCATTGATAAATTGTCGATCGCACTAACTGACTCGGAAAATAGCAAAGTCCGCAGGGCAACCCGATTTTCCTCTCAGCAATCTCGAATCCCGGCCAACCGCACTCCGGGCAGAATTGCTGGAATTTTTTAACTAAATCGAGAGTTGCATTTTGGATATTTTTCATCCGAGTTGGATTGTACATCGCCCGCATATCTGTTTCGACATGAACTCGACCAGTTGAAGACTTGTTTAAGCCGGCTGATACAGCATCAAAAAGTTGTTTTTCTGTCGTAATGCCCTTGACAATTTCACCATTACCGAGTCCTGCCTCGCCAACTATAACCACCATTCCGTGTTCGGGAAATCCAGCTTGTTTAGCAAAATTATCTGCTTCTTCTATACTCGAAACTAACTGGTGACTGTAATTAGTTTCCACCGACAAAGATTCACCGATTAGTTCTAGATTGTTGTCTCGATCTAATAAAATTACGATTTCTCTATTAGCTGCCAGATACGGCATCATTGGATGAGGGCCGAAAGTGCCTTCGCTAGCAAAAGCCAGAGTTTCGCCCGCAATCTCTAGAGCTTTTTCTGCTTTCAACCGTGCTGCTTCTATTTGAGTACCTAAACGTTTAACTTCTCTGGTGAAGGTGCCGAAGATGTCAGTATCAAAATCCGCAGGTACTAGGATTGTTACGCCTAATTCTCGTTCCAAAATAGGAGCAATCACCCGTTCTTTTTGGTGCATCGTAGCAAGAACAGCCGTGCGATTTATTAATAATTCACTGCAATTCACATACTCAGAAATATTCGACATAGAGCAGCATCATTTCATAACACAAGACTCAGATACACCCCGATAAATTTCAAATCTCAAATGGTATTAATTACCTCCAGCCACTCCCCCAGCTTGACCTCTGAGTACAAAAATTACTCCCGTCATAATTAGCCCCACGCCTACCAACCGCAGCGGTGGCAAAGGTTCATGGAATACAATTTTACCGCCCAAAACAGTAAACAAGTAACTAATTGACAGCAAAGGCGAGACTATGCTAATGTTGGCGCGAGACAAAACTACGATAAAGCCGATCGAAGAAACTGCATACAAACACAGGCCTGCAACTATCAAAGGCTGAGTTGCCATTGCGAGCACTTTTTCCACTAAATTAGCAGCGCCAATGGGCCCTAAGATTTTTGCTCCTGCTTTCAGACTAAATTGACCCACCACACTGCACAAAATAGCAGCGAGCAAAACCAGAAAAACGCCTCTATTCATAAGTTCACTAACCTATATTACTACAAGCAAAAATTGCCATTCCCAAAAACCTGGAAAACTTTAATTAAGTTTTGTTGAGTTTTCTTCACCACTAATAATTTAAGCATACATACTGGAAAAGTAAGTATTGTCGATCGCCAGCAACAGTAAAACAAACATATGGCAGAGCAGACCAACGCCAGCGGGGAATACACTCTCGAACTCTCGATACTCATGCCCTGCCTCAACGAAGCAGAAACTTTAGAAATCTGTATCGAGAAGGCGCAGAAGTCTCTGCGCGAACTTGATATTGCCGGCGAAGTAATCATAGCAGACAACGGCAGCACTGACGGTTCTCAAGATATCGCTACCAGAATGGGGGCGCGAGTCGTACCCGTAGCAGCCAAAGGCTACGGCAGCGCCCTGATGGGGGGCATCATCGCAGCGCGCGGAGTTTATATTATCATGGGCGACGCTGACGACAGCTACGACTTTTCCAACCTCGGCGCCTTTGTCGAAAAATTGCGGGGAGGCTGCGATTTAGTCATGGGAAACCGCTTTCAAGGAGGCATCAAACCGGGCGCAATGCCGCCGCTGCACAAATATTTAGGAAATCCGGTGCTGACATGGGTTGGGCAGTTATTCTTTGCAAGTCCCGCCGGGGATTTTCACTGCGGATTGCGGGGTTTTAGGAGAGACTCAATTTTGAAACTCGACTTGCAAACAACGGGTATGGAATTTGCCAGCGAAATGGTTGTCAAGGCATCTCTGTACAAGTTGGGAATCACTGAAGTCCCAACGGTACTCTCTCCCGACGGCCGCACCAGGCCACCGCACCTGCGAACTTGGCGAGATGGCTGGCGGCACCTCAGATTTTTGCTGCTGTACAGTCCCCGGTGGTTGTTTCTGTATCCCGGTGCAGCCCTGATGATTTTGGGTCTAATTGTTAGCATTTGGCTGTTGCCCGGTACTCAAAAAATCGGGAGTATCAACTTTGATGTAAATACACTGCTGTATGCTGCGATCGCAATTATCGTCGGTTTTCAAGCAGTAACTTTCGCCTTCTTCACCAAAGTTTTCGCCATCAGCGAGAAACTGCTACCCGAAGACCCCAAACTCAACAAAATATTTCGCTATGTCACCCTAGAGACAGGATTAATATTCGGAGTCACGCTAATATTAATCGGAATAGTTGGCTCGTTCTTGTCATTAACTATTTGGAGCGATACAGCTTTCGGTTCTCTAGACCCTTCTAAAACTCTCCGTTTAGTTATTCCTTCGCTCACTTGCCTGACAGTAGGTTTACAGATGGTTCTGTCCAGCTTTTTTCTCAGCGTGCTGGGCTTGAAGCGCAGATAAAATAATTAAATCTCAAATCTTGTTACAACTTTCATAAAGATGATTTGAATAGCTAAAAGGCTGTGTTAAATCTGTCGATAAAAATCAGGATTTACCCATGTTGCCAGTACATCCAAAACCTCAAATCCTATGACAGTAACCGAAAAAAACTCCAGCGAGTATATTGGCCCAAAACTAGGCGGTTTCGCAACTAAACTATCTTGGTACGCCCGCCAAAAAATGTTCGATTTGCTGATGGCATTAGCCAATCCCAGCGGCGACACAACTGTGCTGGATGTAGGAGTAACTTCCGACCGCCGCGAAGATTGCAATTTCTTTGAAAAACTCTATCCGTACCCTCAAAAAATTACCGCAGTCGGCATGGAAGATGCTGCCTTTTTAGAACAAGAATATCCCGGTTTAAAATACGTCCGTTCTGACGGGTTAACTTTACCATTTCCCGACAAAAGTTTTGATTTAGTCGTGAGTTTTGCCGTAATCGAACACGTCGGCAATAGGACTCAGCAAAAAGCTTTTATTCGGGAACTTTGCCGCGTCGGCAAAACTTGCTGCATCACCACTCCCAACCGCTGGTATCCAGTAGAATTTCACACTGCTGTTCCCCTAATACACTGGTTTCCCGCCTCTTGGTTTCGAGCTTTGTTGAGATTGCTCGGCAAGCACTTTTTCGCCAAAGAGGAGAATCTCAACCTTTTATCCGAGAAAGATGTGTTAAAGATGCTGCCAGCAGATGCTCAAGTTTCTACCAGACATTTCCGGCTTCTCGGTTTGATATCCAATCTGCTCTTTTATGTAAAAAATCCCATTTGATATCATGTCCGAGTTTATCTCGCAATACGCTTGGGATCAGAGATTCCAACAGGGAAAACCTATGAAAAATACACACTGCGATTGCTTCGTTCCTCTCTTCGGACAATCTTAAATGAACCGTATTGAGTTATCTCCTCGATACGGCGGTACTACCATATTACGGTTAATTGACCGGACATGATATAACACTTCGACTACGCGAACGTGCAAGCTGTCAACTGTCAACTGTCAACTGTCAACTCACTAGGCACTTTACTTGATCATTTAGTTCCCAAATCCAGCACAAAATTTTCTCCGTCTTCATAAAGTTTTTTTCGAGTTTTTGCAAGTTCCTGCACGTTATCCCGAAAGTCGTGAGAGAGTTGTGCTTGCAGTCGAAACCAAGATGACAATCCAGGCCCCGAAGTATCTACATCTGCGGGATGATTGAGACTCCAAGACGAATAAGCTATGTATCGAATAGATTTTGAAACTAAATAGTTTGCCAAGGCTTCAGGGCCTTTGAATGCAGGCATACCGGGAGGCAAACTCGCTCCCCCCGGCCAGTCTGCTAGGAAAATTTGATTGCGTTTGAAATCGAGGATAAAAGGTGCATCTAATCTTGTTAAAACTGTTTCTCCCTGTGGCACAGACTCCTGCATTGCTACGTACTGCGACTTTTGCTTTGCTGTAACTAACGATGGATTTGTTAGCCCAAATTGAATATTTTTCACATAAGCTGAATAAGTCTGTTTAGTGAGAGCCCAGTCATAGCTAATTGCCAACCCCGCACAAAATACAGCAACAATAAAAAAGTTGGCTACTCCGTTTTTATTTAATGCTCCCGTGTCGGTCATTGCTACCGTGATCAATATTAAAATTGCTGGGAAAAGGTGAGAAAACGAATAGCGAAAAGGGTCAGCATTTTCAGTAAGTATGCCTACAGCAATTGTCGCCAATCCCGCTGCAATTGTCATAGATAAAACTGCTTGGCGGTTCGAGAACGAGGGTTTTTCGGGTAAATTGCCAAAATTTAGAGGTCGGATGCTCAAGCTCAAACAGCCGAGCAATATCAGTATAATAATGTAAATGCCTCGGAAAGATGCGATCGCAGTTTTAGCAATACCCAATAGTGTCGAACCTGATTTGAAGGTAATGCCGTAGGCGGAGGCGTGATAGCCTTTTCCCAAAATAGGATACATTAAAGTGCCTGACGATTGATACATAGAAATCATCCAAGGCAACAGAAATATTCCGACTAACACTGTTGTCAGCACTAATTCAAGTACAATTTTTTGTTTTGATTGAGAGCTAAAAAAGGATAAAATGTAACTCGCTCCCAACAGAAAGACACAGGCGGGAATTAGGGATGATTTTAAGGCACAAAGTGCCGCACCAATTAAAGCTAATATACAAGCATTGGCCGCCCAATGGTTGCGCTCTATTTCTTTGCTATCAAGCGTCCTAAACAAACTTACAAATAATGCGACTGGCAGCATCATACTTGTAGTATTAGCTTTGGGAACTGCAATCAAAAGCAAGAATAAAATAGTGAATAAGATCCGTTTGGTTGAGGCTTTATTTTCTTTGAAAAATCCCAGAATTAGTCCGACAGTAATTATCAGGGGCAAAGCGGGGTCGATGAGGTTTAAATTAGTGTCGGAAAGCCCGCTTAAAATCAATGTATGGAGAAATGATTGCCCACCCAAAGATGTTATTCTTCGTTCGCTGAAAGGGTCTGGACCCATCGAACCGAGTTGCAGCATTTTGTGGGGAAATACTAAGTAGGCGTGGTAGTCGTCGCTGGTATTAAATCCGTCAGCATAGACCATGTTTGCAAAGTTGAGTCTACCTGTATAAAGCCATCCAGCATATTGGATTAAAATCAGTAGACTAACTATGGCAATGCCTGCTAAGATGATTTTATCTTGGCGGCATTCTTGAAATAGCTGCAAGATATTGCTAATAATTAATTGTCTATGATTTACTAAATCTACTAGACAGTAAATGAGTCCTAAACCTAAAAAAATTAGAATTGTGGTTTGGGAAATAGTCCAGGTTGCATTTAAGATGCCGCCAATTATAACGCTAAAAGCTAGACCCCAAGCGGCTCTTTGTCCCCAGTCAATTCGCTGGTTGGGAAACAGGATGTGGTTGAGGACTTTTCCCCAACCTATGAGGGATAGTAGCAGGCAAATACCGTAGGAAAATGAGATGAGGTATGACATCATTGCTCGTAGGAGTTTTATCTATTAAATAGTTAACTTTTGAAGTGATTAGTTGTCAAGTATTTGCGGTTTTGCTCTGGAGCGTTTTTGATTATACAATACGGTGTTATTATCGTCAATTTATTGTCAATACTTCGGACAGTTTTAGATCTAGTCGAGTGTCCGCAACCCAGACTGGCTATATTGTGGACTATTATTTCAAGGTTTAAGTGCAGCGCTAAGTTTCCTAAAATGCGTTAAAAATGGCAGGGCTTCCTCGCCCTCGGCTTACAGGGCCGTTAAAAAACTGTCCGAACTATTGTATTGTGGATTATTTATATTAATTAATGGTGGGAAAAAAGGCGGTTAATCGCTTGGGAATTTATTTTTAAGTTAGAGATGGGGAAGAAAAGACCGATCGCACACTCGAACACAAAAAAGTCGATCGCCCGAACAGCAATCTCCTCTGTTGTTTGATCGAGGGAAAGGCTAGCGGGGCGATCGCATTTTACTGATTTTCGTCGGCTGTTGAGTCTGCCGGATCAAAGCGATCCTCTTCGTTGGATTCGCCCTCGTAGGGCGGGCTTTTCTGCCGTTTTACGGCGTGGGAGCATCATTACTTCTGCCGAAAGCAAAATTCCCAAATTCTGCCTTCAGCGGAGCTACTTTATGCCTTCGGAGAGAGTCAAAGCTAAAAATTAAACAAGTCTTGCCACAGCGGATCAATTACCTAACATTAAATTTTATCAGAATTAATGGTACATTTCCGAATCTTTGAGGTATCGTTACAATATGCTCAGATGCCATATGTAAAAAAAATTGATGGGGTAAAAACCATGATCGCAAGTTGCTTAATTCCGTTTACGCTCTGCTTGATTGCTGGGCTGGTGACTGCTGGGACTGATAACAAAACGCTAGACGGGATTCCGGCTCCCATAGCTGCAATTATTGGGGTGTGTTCGTTAATTTGGTTTTTCGCGGTGTGTCCTTGGCCTGTTGAACTCGCTCTAGTCTTGGCGGTGCTGGTTTTGGGCAAAGCTTACCTGCAAGATATTTTGAAAGTAGACTGAATTCTCAGGGCTAGCGATCCTCAAGTTGGGGGAGGGTTCACGGGTGCTTCTACTTCCTGGAAAAAATTCGCTTTTGGTGATTGTTTCGGTTGTGTTTTCAGAGGAATCTGCAACTGCAAAAGCAACCCCAGCATTGGTAAAATTCAATTTAGGATCGCGAATTAAATCACTTACAATTTAAATTGTGATTGTGGGATGTCCCGCCCGTCCAGAAAGGGCAGAAAGGGCGGGACACCCCATAAACTTGTGTGAATTATTTAATGCGCGATCCTTAGATATTTCGGTTGAAAATTTATAAGATCAATGTGGTTGTTCGATCGCACATAATATAAGGTGCGCAATGCGCACCCTACATATCGAGCAAGTCAAATGGCGAGATGTTAAATTGGCAAGCGATTGATATCTTTATTAGAACCAATTACTACCATCACTTCGCCGTTTTTCAAGCGTTCGTTTGGCTGGGGATTGATCTCGAACTTGTCGGCGCGACCAACTGCTAGCAAGTTCAAACCGTACCGGCGCCGGAGATCCAAATCGGCAATGGTTTTGCCGTCAAACTTTTCAGGAACGAGCAACTCGACAATGCTGTGATCTGGGTCGAGGTCAAAGCGTTCTAAAATGCTGGGTTTTGTAAGAATCCGAGCCAAAGAGCAGCCCATTTCTCGTTCGGGAAAAACTACATGATCGGCGCCGACTTTTTTCAAAATTTTCAAATGAGTTTCCGAGGAAGCTTTGGCTATTACGTGAGTTACCCCGCCTTCCTTAAGATTTAGGGTGGTGGTAATGCTTTCTGCTAGGTAATTGCCGATCGCCACAATCACTGTTTCAAATTCAAATATACCCGCTCCCCTAAGAGCGCTAGGCTCAGTAGAATCTAACTGCACAACGTGAGCAGCTATACGATCGTTCAAAGCTTGAGTTACTTTTTTTTCGTCGGTGTCAACCCCGAGGACTTCGTAACCCAAGTCATGCAAGGTCGAACACACAGCTTTGCCGAAGCGTCCCAAACCAATAACGGCAAACTGCTTGTTTTCGGCGCGCAAACCGCTAAAAAAATTCAAAGATGACAGGTTCACTGAATATCCAGCGCTGAGCGTCTTGCTGTTTAAATTGTAGCAAAGACAGCGCCGCCTCCTTTTGATTTTTAGGTAAATAGTAAAAGTTGATTTGGGTTGTCACCCATTGTTTAGATTATCAGCAATAAGGCAAATTTTTTATCCAACTAACAAACTTTCCTCAACATATTTAAAAGCTCTGGGTTTGGGGTCGCCGACAGCGGCACTCATCAGCAACAGCACCCCAACCCGACCTATGTACATTGTAGCAATCAAAACCAACTTGCCTAGCACTGAAATCTTAGCTGTAATCCCTGCGGAAAGACCGACAGTGGCAAAAGCTGACACGGCTTCAAGCAAAACTTTGATAAAGTCTAGTTCGGGATTGGTTAGCTGAATTAAAATTGCAGATGTGAAGGTGACTAATAGGGAACCGAAGACTACGCTAATGGTTTTCAAAATCATTGCTGGCGGGATTTGACGCTGATAGCACTGCACATCTTCCTGGCCTTCGAGAACTGCTGCGGTACAGCTAAACAAGATCCTAAAAGTTGTGGTTTTGATGCCGCCGCCGGTGCTGCCGGGACTGGCACCGATAAACATTAGGGCGATCGTTATAAATAGCGCTGCGTCGCTCATTTTGCCAATGTCAATTGTATTAAACCCCGCCGTGCGGGGAGTAACAGATTGAAACCAAGCTGCCATTACCCTTTGCGGAAAATTCAGAGAACCGAAAGTTGCCGGATTGTTGTATTCCAGTACCAAAAAGATTAGCGTTCCTAAAATTAAAAGGGCAACAGTGGTACTGGTAACAACTTTGAAGTTTAGGGAAAAAACTGTGCATACCGGGCTTTTGTTGAAGCGAGCGCGCAGCCACAGGTACATTTCCATAATTACTTGATAACCGATTCCCCCAAATATGATTAAACCGGTGACTGTGAAGTTAATCAGAGGCGAACTGACGTAGCGAGTAAAACTATCTGAGTAGAGGCTAAAGCCGGCGTTGTTAAAGGCATTAACGCTGTGGAATACGGCAGACCAGAGACCGTCTTTAAATCCGTATTCTGGGACAAAAACGGACATTAGCAAAAAAACTCCAGTTAATTCAAACAAAACGGTTGTTGCTAGAATTGACTGCACGAGTTGCACTACGCCGGCTAGCCCGGATTTGTCAAGTGATTGTTGCAGGGCAATTTTGTCTTTTAAGCCAAAGCGGCGGCCCAATAACAGTAGCAAGAAGGTTGTGGCTGTCATGTAGCCCAAGCCTCCTATTTGCACCAATAAAACTAGGCACAGTTGCCCCCAAAAAGAGTAATATTTTCCGACATCCACAACCGACAAGCCTGTGACGCAGACAGCGGAAGTAGAGGTAAAGATTGCTGTGACTGGATCGCTCCAAGTTCCATCACTTGTGGAAAAGGGCATCATCAGTAATAGAGCACCTAGGATAATGACGGCGAGAAAGCCCAAGCAAATGGTTCGCGAGACAGTCATTCGATTTTAGATTTTAGATTGGGGATTTTGGATTTTTTTGATTGGCGATTTGAGAGGGGATCTGCAAATCGATAAATCGATTTTTTTGATTGGCGATTTGAGAGGGGATCTGCAAATCGATATCTGTTTGCGGTTTTGTGCGATCGCCCAAAACCGGAAAAGATGACAACATCGGGAAAATAACGGTAGAATTCCTTTAATAACTTGCGATCGTGCGATGACATCAACACTTTACCAGCAAATTCAGGAACTCTACGACGCTTCTAGCGGTTTGTGGGAGCAGGTGTGGGGCGAACATATGCACCACGGCTACTACGGCGCAGATGGCAATTTGAAAAAAGAGCGCCGACAGGCTCAGATAGATTTGATCGAAGAACTGCTGGGTTGGGCTGGAGTGCCGTCAAATCAGGCACTCTGTGAACCTTACCGCATTTTGGATGTCGGTTGCGGGATTGGTGGCAGTACGCTGTATTTAACCGAAAAGTTTGGTTCGATCGCGCAAAATAATTTAAAGTCGGATGGTGGGGTCGATCGGGTGACAGCCACCGGCATTACGCTGAGTCCGGTACAGGCCAATAGAGCGATCGAACGTGCTAAAATCGCTGGACTGGAAAGTAATGTTAACTTTTTGGTAGCAGATGCTTTAAATATGCCTTTTCCTGACGGGTCCTTCGACTTGGTTTGGTCACTCGAAAGTGGCGAACATATGCCCGACAAAATTAAATTTTTGCAGGAATGCTGTCGCGTGCTCAAGCCGGGAGGAACTTTGATGTTAGCAACTTGGTGTCACCGCCCGGTGGGAGAAACGGCGGGAGAATTAACTGATGCAGAGAGAAAGGAATTGGCAGAAATTTACCGGGTTTATGCTTTGCCTTACGTGATTTCTTTGCCGGAATATGAGGAAATTGTCCGCAGTTTGCCTTTTACAAGTATTCGCAGCGCTGATTGGTCAAAAGCAGTTGCTCCGTTTTGGGATGTGGTGATCGATTCTGCTTTGACTCCGAGCGCAATTTGGGGTTTGCTGACGAGCGGTTGGACGACTATTCAAGCTGCTCTTGCTCTCGGATTAATGAGCAGGGGATATCAGAGCGGATTGATTCGTTTCGGGCTGATTTGTGCTGTAAAATAAATCAGAAGGAAGAGGGAAGAAGGAAGAAGGAAGAGGGAAGAGGGAAGAAGGAAGAGGGTATTTCTGGCTGCAAGTTCAATTAAGTAAGGTGGATAATTTACACCTTACTTAATATTATTTTTGGTGCGTTTGTAGGATTTATGGAAAACGATTCGATTGGTAAGTCTGGGATTGATAAAGATAAAAATGGCTCGGCTCCGCAAAGCTGGGTGAGGGCATTTTGGGAGTTTGCTCGGCCGCATACGATTATCGGGACTACGTTGAGTGTAATGGCTTTGTACGCGATCGCCCAAAGCACCAGTTCCTTTGCGAATCCGCTATTTTTGCCGCTATTTTTTGCTTGGTTTGCTTGCATTTGCGGCAATATTTATATTGTGGGATTGAACCAGTTAGAAGATGTTGAAATTGATAAGATTAATAAGCCGTATTTGCCGATCGCCTCTGGAGCGTTTTCTCGCAAAACTGGCGAATTAATTGTAAGTGTAACCGGAATCCTAGCAGTTGTGACTGCTATTTTACAAGGCCCGTTTTTGCTGGCTACAGTTGGGGTGAGTTTGGTAATCGGGACTGCTTATTCTCTGCCGCCAATTCGGCTGAAACGGTTTCCTTTTTGGGCGGCGCTGTGCATTTTTACGGTGCGTGGGGCGATCGTCAATTTAGGTCTGTTTCTGCACTTTAATTGGGTTTTGGGCTTGGGAAAGGCGAAAAACGCTTTCTCTGGCTGGAGTTTGGATAGCGCGTCTTTGGCAATTCCGGCGGAAGTTTGGGTGCTGACGGTGTTTGTGATTGTGTTTACTTTTGCGATCGCCATTTTCAAAGATATCCCTGACATGGAGGGCGACAAGCAATACAATATTACTACGTTTACGATCGAGCTGGGCAAACCGGCTGTCTTTAATTTGTCTCGCTGGGTGTTGACGGTTTGCTATTTGGGCGCGACTTTAGCCGGAGTAGTCACATTGTCTAATGTTAATTTAGTATTTCTGGCAGTTGCTCATTTCGTGGCTTTGGGTTTGATGTGGTTTTGGAGTGTCAAAGTTAATTTGGACGAGCAGAAAGAAATTGCCGATTTTTATCAGTTTATCTGGAAGTTGTTTTTCTTAGAATATTTGATTTTTCCCGCTGCTTGTTTGTTAGGATAAAAGAAGGAAGTTCGGCAGCGAGCAATGTACGGGATGTAACGGATTTCATGGAGGTCATTTCAGAACCCTTTTTGTAATCACTTTAATAAATTTAACGAATTTAAAGAGGTTGAGGGAAGAAAGAAGGAATAGTTAACAGATTGAAATAAGTTGGTAATGACAAGTTAGCGAACTCCCAAATAACAAAGACAACTATGGCTTCTAAGAAAAAATCGCAAAAATCTGCCGTCAAAATGCGTGCTGAAGATTCTTTGAACATAGCTTGGACACATCATCAAGCGGGGCGTTTGTTAGAAGCTGAAAATTTGTACCGGCAAATCGTGGAAGTGCAGCCGGAGTCAGCAAACGTGTTGTGTTTGTTGGGAATAGCAGTCAGACAGCAGGGAAAAGTGGCTGAGGCGATCGACTTTTACGATCGCGCGATCGCCCAAAACCCCGATTTTGTAGAAGCACATTTAAACAAAGCCCATGTTTTGATGGATGTCGGCGAAACTCAAAGGGCGATCGCCAGTTACGAACAAGTCATCCAACTTTCACCAAATACCGCACTAGCATACAATAATTTGGGCTGGATCAAACAGCAATTGGGCGAAATCGACTCGGCAATTTCATATTATCAAACAGCGCTCAAACTCGACCCAAACCTGGTTGAAGCCGCCCACAATTTAGGAAAAATATTTACAGAAAAAAATCAACTCAACGATGCAGCAGCCTGTTATTTACACGCTTTAAAAATTAATCCTAAATTGACATATTCTCTGCTAGGCTTGGGCAGAGTTTTGCAGCAGCAAGGTAAATTAACCGAAGCTTTCAACTACTACCAGCAAGCTTTAGAAATAGAACCGCACAATCCCGACGCGCAAAACAATATCGGAGCATTTTACCACGAACAAGGCAATACAAAAACAGCCATAGACCACTACCGACAAGCATTAAGCTTAAAGCCCGACTTCGTGGATGCTATTAACAACCTCGCCCACGCTTTAGTAGATTTAGGAGAATTTCAAGAGGCTTTTACTTGTCACCGTCGAGCCTTGGAATTGCAGCCAGACAACGCCATCGCACACCTGGAATTAGCCTTAAGTTTGCTATTGTTCGGAGATTATCAGCGCGGTTTTGCTGAATACGAGTGGCGGTGGCGCACTCCGACACTACAACCGAGGCAATTTCAACAGCCGCTTTGGGATGGTTCCGATTTGCATTCTAAAACTATTTTACTCCACGTTGAGCAAGGTCTGGGCGATTCGATTCAGTTTATTCGCTACGCGCCGATTCTTCGCAGCCGAGGCGCTAAAGTCATCGTGGCTTGCTATCAAGAACTGATGCGGTTGTTTGCGACTGTTGCCGGCATTGAATATTTATCAGTTAGTTTTGAGGGTTTACCAGTATTTGACTTTCACGTACCGCTGATGAGTTTACCCAGAATTTTGGGGACAACTCTCGAAACAATACCCGCAAATGTTCCTTATTTGAGTCCGCCTGCTGAGTGCAAGTTTGCGCTGGCTTCTGATGCAAAATTTAAGGTGGGAATTGTGTGGGCGGGGAGTCCAAAACGGCGGAAAGATAATCAGCGCTCTTGCAATTTAAGCGATTTTATTCAATTTTTGGATGTGCCAGGAATCGCTTTTTATAGTTTACAAAAAAACTTGTCGGAGTGCGATCGCACTTTATTACACCAGCATCTAGTCCCGGATTTGAGTCCGCATCTGATCGATTTTGCTGATACGGCTTCTGCTATATCTCAATTGGATTTAGTAATTACTGTTGATACATCGGTGGCGCACTTGGCTGGTGCTTTGGGAAAACCGGTTTGGGTGCTGCTGTCTTTTGCTCCTGACTGGCGCTGGCTGCTGGAGCGCGAAGACAATCCTTGGTATCCAACTGCAAGGCTTTTTCGCCAAATTCAGCCGGAAAGTTGGCAAGAATTGTTTGATGATGTGCACGCGGCTTTGAGTTTATTTGCGATCGCAAATTCTGGTACTTTTGCCGATATTTCTGTCGAGGATGCTGCGAAAAATCAGCCACTGGAATTGACAGCTACCAGCCCAGTTGAGGAGAGTAAACAAGTATTTTCGATCGCGGGCGAAGCGTTAGCGACTGACTCACCAGTCAAGGATTCGCAGGGGATTGAGACATCTCTGGCGATCGCAAATTCGCTGATTTTAGAGGATTTATTGCGACAAGCAGAACATTTAATGGAAACAGGCGATAAGCAAGAAGCGATCGCCCTTTATGATCAAATAATATCTCTCGATCCAAATTGCGTGCAAGCGCGGATTAACTTTGGTTTTCTCAAACAAGAAAATGGCGAATTAGATGCAGCTATCCCGCATTATCAAGAAGCTTTAGCGATCGCTCCAAACATCCCTCAAACAGCTTACAACTTAGCCAAAATTTTTGAGGAACAAGGTAAAGTGGAAGATGCGATCGCGCATTACGAACAAGCTCTGATTGCTGAACCGGATTTCGTGCCTGCACTGATTAATTTAGCGGTGGCGCTGCAAGAAAAGGGGGAACTTTTAAGGGCGCTCGATCTGTACCGGCGGGCGCTGGAAATTCATCCCCATAGCTGGGAAGCTTACAACAATCTGGCAACTGTTTTGCAAGAACAGGGCAATTTAGAAGAGGCACTGGAGTATTATCACAAAGCTCTGGAATTGCTGCCGGACTTTGTGGAAGCTATCAACAATTTAGGCAGAACTTTTCTGGAAAAAGGCGTAGTTGAAGATGCGATAGCCTGCTACAGACGGGCGATTTATTTGAATCCAAATCATGCTAGCGCTCACCTGAATTTGTCCTTGGCTTTGCTGTTGGTCGGAGACTTGGAAAATGGTCTCACCGAATATGAATGGCGCTGGACAATTCAAGAATTTAAAACTAGCCATTCCTGTTTTTTGACGGCACAGGGAAATACACTTTCAGCAAGAGAATACCGGCCACTGTGGGATGGTTCCGATTTGCAGGGAAAGACTGTTTTACTGCACGCTGAACAAGGTTTAGGCGATTCGATTCAGTTTATTCGCTACATTGCGATCGTCAAACAGCAAGGTGGCAAGGTAATTGTTGACTGTTATCCACAATTGCGCCGTTTGTTTGCCATGATTGATGGCATTGATTTGCTCATAGTTAGAGGTGAACCTCTGCCGGAATTTGATGTGCAAGTGCCGATGTTGAGTTTGCCCTATGTTCTCGGTACAACGCTCGAAACAATCCCGGCAACTACTGCTTATTTATCTAAGCCGGCGGGTGCTGAATTTACGCTTTTGCCCGATCGCAATTTGAAAGTTGGGATTGTCTGGGCGGGGAATCCAAAACACCGCAAAAATATGCAGCGTTCTTGCAGTTTAAGTCAGTTTCTGCCGCTTTTGGACGTTTCGGGGGTAAGTTTTTACAGCTTGCAGAAAGAGGTTTTAGAGGCCGATCGCGCGCTGTTGCATCAAACGCCGATCGTCGATTTGAGCCCGCATTTTGGGGATTTGGCCGATACTGCGGCTGCGATCGCCAAACTGGATTTAGTGATTACTGTCGATACCGCTGTCGCCCATTTGGCGGGCGCTTTGGGCAAACCAGTGTGGATTTTGCTGGCGTTTTCCCCGGATTGGCGGTGGCTGTTGGAGCGCGAAGATAGTCCTTGGTATCCCAGTGCAAGGCTGTTCCGCCAACGGGAAAGGGGGGACTGGCAGGGGGTTTTTGAGCGGGTGGCGGAGGCTCTAGGCGCTGTTTCCGCAGCATTTGTGCCGTCGGATGCGGCGGATGCAGAGTTTCGCGAGGGCCGAGATTTGCAGATGCAGAGCAATTTTGCCGGTGCGATCGAGTGTTATCAGCGGGCGATCGCGATCGATCCAAATTACGCGGCAGCCCACAGCAATTTAGGCGTTGTCAAACAGCACGTCGGGCGGTTGACAGAGGCGATCGCGCACTACCAACAAGCGCTAGAAATCGACGGGAATTTGGCGGAAACTGCGAGCAATTTGGGCAGCGCGCTGGCGGAAGCAGGGGAGACAGCACAGGCGATCGCACAATACCAGCGGGCGCTGTCTTTGAACCCGAATTGCGCCGAAGCGATGATTAATTTGGGGCTACTGCGGGAAGAAGAAGGGAAGGTGGTGGAGGCTTGTTCGCTTTACCAGCAAGCGATTAAAGTCAATCCTGATTGCGCAGCGGCTTATTTGAATTTGGGCATTGCTTTGGAGACACAAGGGGAGGAAACGGGCGCGGATTACGATCGCGCGATCGCGAATTACGAAAGGGCGATCGAGCTCGATCCCAACTATTTGGACGCTTTGCACAACTTAGCATACGCCTCGATCCGTCAGGGCCGAGTTGCAGATGCGATCGCCTATTACGATCGAGCTCTGGCGCTGCAACCCGATTTGGCAGCAACCGATCTGGCGATCGGGAGTTGGCTGTCAAACCAAGATCGGTTAGATGAGGCTCTAGCCTTTTGCCAGCAAGGGATTCAGAAATATCCAGCCCGTGCGGGCGCTCACTGCAATCTGGCAATTGTCTTGCAAAAACAAGGTAAAATTCAAGATGCGATCGCCTGCTATCAGCAAGCTTTGAGCCTGAAACCCGACTTTCCCGAAGCTTTGAACAATCTCGCTAAAGCTTTTGAGGAAGCCGGAAAAACGACGGAGGCGATGGATTGTTACAATCGGGCGATCGAACTCAAACCCGGTTATATCAATTCCCTCAACGGTTTGGGAAACATTTTGCACCAAAGCGGACAATTTGCCGATGCTGTCACCTATTACGATAAAGCAGTTGAATTCAATATCGCCAACCCCGAATCTCACCTAAATTTAGCTTTAGCATTGCTGCTGGCTGGAGATTTTAAACGCGGTTTTACAGAGTACGAATCGCGGCTGGTAGTTGAAAAAAAACAGTTCCCGCAATACAACTTTTTCCAGCCGATTTGGGACGGCAAAGATTTGGAGGGTAAAACAATTTTGCTTTGCCCGGAACAGGGTTTAGGCGATGCAATTCAATTTATTCGTTACGCAGAATTAGTCAAGCAAAAAGGCGGCCAGGTAATTGTTTGGTGTTTGCCGCATTTGCAGCGATTGTTTGCACGAGTTGCGGGAATCGATCAGTTAATAATTAGTCCAGAAGCAGCGCCGGATTTTCAAGTTCGCGCGCACCTCATGAGTTTGCCGCACCTTCTGGGAACAACTTTAGAAAGTATACCCGCCCAAGTTCCTTATTTAGCTCCGCCTCCCGACGGGGAATTTACTTTGAGGCAAACTGCCAATTTGAAAGTAGGCATTGTCTGGTGTGGCAATACTAACAATTCCCAAAATAAACTGCGATCGTTCCCGCTCAATTTGTTAGCCAAAATATTAGATATTCCCGGAGCAGATTTTTACAGTTTGCAAAAGGAAATAACAGCAGAAGAACGCGCTTTGTTAGAGCAAATGCCTGTCACAGATTTAAGCTCTTATTTGCACGATTTTGCCGATACAGCGGCCGCAATATCGGCTCTGGATTTAGTGATTTCGGTGGATACTTCTGTGGCGCACTTGGCCGGTGCTTTGGGCAAACCTGTGTGGATTTTGCTGTGTTTTGTGCCGGATTGGCGGTGGATGTTGGAACGGGAAGATAGTCCTTGGTATCCGACGGCGCGACTGTTTCGTCAGTCAACAGCGGGGGATTGGGAAGGCGTTTTAGAACGGGCTGTATTGGCGCTGAAAGAAAAAATTAGCCAGCATCAAGAAGCTCGCCCGCCAATAGCAACTCAGCCCAATATTCAGTTGGCTAAGAAACAGTTCGATCGCGGAAATCTGCTGAAGTCGCAAGGAAGGCTTGCTGAGGCGATCGCATATTTTAAGAATGCTTTGGTTTTGCAGCCAGATTCGATCGAGTCCGCTACTAATTTGGCAGTGACGCTGCACCAAACAGGGGATTTAGCCGAAGCTGCGACGTATTATCAGCGCGCGATCGAAATTGACCCGAACTGCGCTCAAGCGCAAAATAACTTGGGTATTTTGCTGCAAGATCGGGGGAATATAGCCGAGGCTGTAGTTTGCTTTCAAAAGGCGATCGCCCTAAATCCCCTTTACGTCAAAGCGCTGAACAATCTCGGTGCGACACTCCAGCAGCAGGGCGAGTTGCAAAGTGCGATCGCCTGTTTTAATCAAGCACTTTCCATCAATGCCAATTACGTGCCGGCCATCGTAAATTTGGGCGCGGCAATGCAAGCAACAAATCAGCTAGAAGAAGCTAAACGCCTTTATTGTCTGTCAATTGAGATAGAACCTGACAGCGCCGCAGGACATTATCACCTGGGAAATTTGTTCTTAGAAATGCACCAATTCGATCGAGCTGCGGTTAGCTTAGAAAAAGCCATAACCTTACAGCCAAATTATGTAGAAGCGCTGAATAATTTAGGCACGGTTTTAGAAGCAAATAACGAAATAGACCGGGCAATTTTATGTTACAATCAAGCTATTAGTTACGATCAAAATTGTGCGAAATCTCACTTCAATTTATCCTTGGCGCTGCTGTTAACAGGTGACTTGCCTCGCGGTTTTGCAGAGTACGAATGGCGCTGGCAAACCGATCAAGCAAAGAAAATACAGTGGTTGAATTTCGATCGGCAGATTTGGGACGGTTCAGATTTGCACGGAAAAACTATTTTGATTCGCTGCGAACAAGGTTTGGGTGACGCAATTCAATTTGTGCGCTACGCGGCAATCGTGCAGCAAAAAGGCGGCAAAGTAATCCTTTCTTGCTATCAAGAACTCAAGCGTTTATTCAAGCAGATTCCTGGCATCGAACAAGTGGCGGTGCGGATGGACGAATTGCCCGATTTTCAAGTGCAAGTACCGCTGATGAGTTTGCCGCATATTGTGGGAACAAATTTAGAAAATATACCCGCAAATGTTCCTTATTTAGCAGCGCCTCCAAATTGGCAATTTTCCCTAAATGCCGATAGCAATTTCAAAGTGGGGATTGTGTGGGCGGGAAGTTCGGAACATTTGAAGGATTTTCAGCGATCGAGTTATTTAAGCTATTTTCTGAAATTGTTAGATATTGCGGGCGTAAGTTTTTATAGTATTCAGAAAGAATTATCTGCGGGCGATCGCATTTTGTTAAATCAAACTTCCGTAATAGATTTGAGCGAAAATTTGAACAATTTCGCTGATACTGCGGCGGTGATATCACAACTGGATTTAGTAATTTCTGTTGATACTGCTGTGGCGCATTTAGCCGGTGCTTTGGGCAAACCCGTCTGGATTATGCTCTCTTTCGTACCCGATTGGCGGTGGATGTTGCAGCGCGAAGACAGCCCTTGGTATCCCACTGCGCGGTTGTTTCGGCAGGAAACAGCGGGTGATTGGGAGGGTGTTTGCGATCGCGTAAAAATAGCTTTACAAGAGTTAACAAAATCCTTGATGGTTGCGAGTGAAACATCGCCATCGCCCAGTCTCGTCTCTACCAAAAAACTGACAGCAGTTGATGTGGATTTTCACATAGCAAATGCCTTGCGAAAACAAGGGAAACAAGCCGAAGCAGCCAGTCGTTACGAGCAAGTAATTGTCGCCTCACCAAACCACGCAGGAGCTCACAGTTATTTAGGTTATTTCAAACAGGAAAACGGGCAAATAACCGAGGCTATTTCCCACTACAAGCAAGCCCTAAAAACAAATCCGAATCTCAGCGAAACTAACTTATATTTGGGTTCCGCCCTCGAAGAAGAGGGAAAAGTCGCAGAGGCGATCGAATTCTACAATAAAGCAATTCAACTACGTCCCGAATCGCCCAATTGGCGTTTGAGACTAGCCTTAGCTTTGCTCTTAACGGGAAATTTTGAGCGCGGCTTTGCGGAGTACGAATCGCGCTGGCAAACTCAAGAATTGGAGCCCCGATATTTCGATCAACCGCTTTGGGACGGTTCCGATTTGCAGGGGAAAACAATATTATTGCACCCAGAACAAGGTTTGGGCGACACGATTCATTTTATCCGCTACGCATCTTTAGTTAAGCAAAAAGGTGGCAAAGTTATTGTGGCTTGTCATCAATCGCTGAAGCGTTTGTTTGAAAAAGTTGCAGGGATAGATATTGTAGCAACAAAGCCGCAAGATTTGCCGGATTTTGAAGTACAAGCGCCGCTAATGAGTTTGCCCAGAATTTTGGGAACGACTTTGGAAAATATGCCTGTAAATATTCCTTATTTGACAGTGCCAGAGGATTGTAAATTTTCCCTAGAATCAAACAATCAGCTAAAAGTAGGTATTGTGTGGGCTGGTGGGCCGCTGCACCGCAAGAACAATGATCGATCGTGTAAGTTAAGCGATTTTGTGAAGTTTTTAGATGTTCCGGGAGCGAGTTTTTACAGCCTGCAAAAAAAATTAGCAGCGAGGGATTACGCTTTATTAAATCAACAGCAAGTTCAAGATTTGAGCCAACATTGCGTTGATTTTGCCGACACCGCAGCGATTATTTCCCAACTGGATTTAGTAATTTGCGTAGATACTTCTGTGGCGCATTTAGCCGGTGCGTTGGGGAAACCGGTGTGGATTTTGCTGTCTTTCGTGGCCGATTGGCGGTGGATGCTCGATCGCGAAGATAGCCCTTGGTATCCCACTATGCGGTTGTTTCGCCAGCAAAAACCCGGTGATTGGGATGCCGTGGGCGATCGGATAAAAGCAGCACTGCAAAACCTAATTTCTAATTCTAAAAAGGCAGAAGCGACAACGCCCCTACAAACCCTGGCCGGGGCGGGCACGGGGGCACCGCCCCTACAAATTCCCCCAGAAACCCCGCCAAAAATAACAGGAATCGGCATCAGTTGGCCGCTCAGCCTCACCAGCGGCTGGGGAATTTACGGCATGAATTTAACACTGCAACTGCTGCGAAATCCCGCCTGGGAAGTGGCACTTTTAGTCCCGCCATCCATCACCTCAGAATCGCTCAATCCGCTGCACAAATCGCTGTTATTACCCCTAATAGAAAAGCAGAAACATTTTCAAGAATTAGTAACCGCGAATTATGACAAACAAATCGCTTTTAACTTTCCCGTACTTTACGGTTTGGGGAATAATTTAGTAACGTCAGGAGTAGAGAATCAACTTACCAGCGCTTGTCAAGTAGGAGTCATATTTTTTGAAGACACGCGCATCACAGCAGAAGCCGTAGAAAAAGCGAAAAAATATAGCGTAATTGTCGCCGGTTCTAACTGGAATGCGGATGTTTTGCGAAGCTGTGGCTTAACGAATGTGGCGATGGTAAATCAAGGAATTGACCCGACAATTTTCCATCCTGCACCCAAATCTAATCTATTTGGCGATCGCTTCGTGATATTCTCCGGCGGCAAACTAGAATATCGCAAAGGCCAAGACATAGTAATTGCCGCTTTCAAACAATTTCGCGCCAAGCATCCAGAGGCATTATTACTAACAGCTTGGCATAACTTTTGGCCTCAATATATGCTAGGAATGGAACAAACCGGAAACGTTACCGGACTTCCCAATATTAACCGCGATGGAAGTTTAGGAATTTCCCAATGGTTAGCCGCCAACGGTTTACCGATTGACTCTTTTATCGACATCGGCTTAATACCCAATCACCTCGCTGGACAAATTTTGCGAGAAGCCGACTGTGCTGTTTTCACCAACCGCTGCGAAGGCGGCACTAATTTAGTCGCAATGGAAAGTATGGCCTGCGGAATTCCGACTATTTTATCAGCAAACACTGGTCATTTAGACTTGATTTACAGCAACATTTGCTATCCTTTATCGCATCAGGGACAAGTTAAACCGACTGCTCATTTTGCTGGTGTCGAAGGTTGGGGAGAGTCTGATGTTGCAGAAGTTGTTGATGCTTTGGAGCAACTTTATACTAATCGCGAAGTTGCGAAAAATCGCGGTTTAGCTGCGACGAATTTTATGCTAGATTGGACTTGGAAAAAACAAGTTAATCGGTTTCTTAATGTTATACTAAATCTGAAATAAAATCTGTTGATGAGAGTTCGCGGTTAAAAGCGCACACAAACGAAGATAAAACCGGGCATACACACACAAAATTCGTGCAACACGAGACTAAGAAATGGCAATATTTTTCAAAAAATTTTCAGCATTCTTAACACTTTCCAGATCGTAAATTTCCTTGTTATAATAAACAACTTGTGCTACCAATTTCTGATGATATTGTTGAGCTTTTTCATTCCTAGAAGAACCATGAACACGACGATAATTAATAATTATTTCTCTCGTTCCAAAAAAATGAATGTTATGTTTGTGACAATTAACCCAAAATTCCCAATCCTCATAACCTTCTTTCATCTCTGCTTTGTAACCATTGACCAAATTCCAAACTGATTTGTGATACAATGAAGACGCGCAAATCATATTAAATTGCTTGATATTTTCCGGCGAATACAAATCGTAACTGGCTACGGTACCATGTTCATTGCCAAACAGTTGATAAGAACCAAATACTATGCAAGGTACTTTTGATTTTAGACATATTTCCAAAAGACAAATCAACGCATTTGGAGTTAAAATATCGTCGCCATCTAAGGGCATTATGTATTCGCCGTTTGCTGCCGCTATCCCAGTATTTCTAGCCCTTAATATCCCTTGATTAGCTTGTTCTATTAGCCTGATTTGATACTGGGGATTTGCTGCGATCGCATTTTTTGCTACTGTACTCGTAGTATCTAAACTGCCGTCATTAACAACGAGTATTTCCCAATTTTTATAGCTTTGATAGATCACACTGTCGATTGCTTGCTGCAAAAAATGAGATTGATTGTAACAGGGAATAATCACAGATATTAAAGGTTGATGTTCCCAATCTGGTGAAGCCATAACTTGCTTGACAGTTTCTGAGTGTACAGTTTGTGCCAATTTATTAGCCGTTTGCAAGCTATAAAAATAAATCTTGGGATGGACGATAGCTAATTGATTCAATTCTGTATTTTGGTACTCATTGACTAACTTCGGATATCTCGATAATTCTTCTTGTTTAACAAAAATTAAGATATTTTGAGCGTACCAAGGCTCTACTAGGTCATTGTTCCAGACTTTTTTTCTCAAGCCGTCAATAACTATAAAACCGTTTTTATTAAAATAATTAACCCAATATTGCGGCCACTGTTCGTTAAGGTGTTCGACACCTCCTTGCAATGGTATAGCAGCCGAAAATAAAATTATTGGTGCTAGTTGAATGAGAGACTTAACAAAGGTTTCAGCACAGGTGGCGGGCAAATGTTCCGCAACTTCTAGGGATACTGCTAAGTCAAATTTTCTGTTTATTTGTAGCGGTTGCTTTAAATCGGCGGCTTGGAACTGATTTAAGGGAATTTGTAAAAGAGTGCGATCGACATAATCGCCATCTATTCCCAAACATTCAGTAATTCCCAGCTTTTGAAATGCAGCTAACCAACCTCCCGTACCGCAGCCCACATCCACCACATTTTTAGGTAAAATCGGTTGCAGCAAGTCTAACAACAAAGGAATAATTTCTGTAGCAGAACTGCGAGTTCCTGCGTCGATTGCTTGGTAAAAATCTCTTGTATAAGATGACTCTTGTTTTTGATTTTCTGGGCGGGATGTGGGCGAATCAAGAGCCTCAAAATGGCTAATATTATAACCCTGTAAATGGGCGGGTAACTGCCAGGAAATATGGGGGTCTGGTTGATGTTGGACGGGCGTAACATTGCCACGCCAAGCTGCCCCCATAATTTGCATTGTTTGATATACTACAGTATGCCAACCTCTTTCTTTCAAGTAATCCAAACCTTGAGCAACATCAGGAGCGGCTAAATCATGAAATAAAATTATTGCATCTTCCTCTGCCAATTGTTCGCAGACAATGGCATCATTTAACGGGCCCGGCGCTCCGTGTTCTCCGTCAATAAAAATTAACGACCATTTGCGGTTGAATTCGTTTGCTAATTGTTCAACTCTTTGGGGGCTGTAACCAGGTACGAGCTTCACGGAAGTTTGCACGCCAGACGCATTGAGAGCGCCTTGAATTGAATCGATGACGCTTTGTCGAATGTCTTCTCTTTCTAACAGCGGATCGATTACATCTAATTCAACTCCTGCGAGGGCTAAGTGACAGGCAGACCATCCCAGCCAACAGCCTATTTCTAAGGCTTTTTTTCCGGCAAATTGCAGGGCTGTATTGTAAAGAATGTGTGCTTCGTCGCGGCTGAGAAATCCGATGTATGGATAGCGCTTGTCTGCATACCAATTATGCGGAATTTCCCGGCGTAAATAAGGCCAGCTACTCACAGTTGGATCGGCAACTATCATATTAGGGAAATAAGAATCTGGAATAATTGTTTTGAATCCTGGCGAGACATAATCTCCTGATGTTGATAAATTATTTTCGCTAATTTTATTAGGTTGGTAATTCATATTATGTTTTTGAAATATTTGTATTGCTTCTTGGTTTTTGGGTTGGTAACGAACGCTCATTTCCAGTATATCGCCGTCTGTTGCCATCAATTTTATTCGATCGAAGTCCTGGCGACCAGCTAAATGCAAAATGCCGATCGCCTCCTGGGGCAAATACGGCTCCACAAAACAGCCTCGCTGCTTGTCCCAAACCGGAAAACCATTGAAAATCCAATTACACCAAGCTGGGAGCATTTCAGTCAGATTGAACAATTCGCCACTATAAACAGCGAGGTTGAGGGCAAATTGATCTGTCATGACACAGCCGGAGCTCTGCAATCCTTCATTAAGTTTTTCTGCCCATATTTCCCAATGCAAAGCGTCTTTTCGGAGAGCAAAAACTCCGGCATTTAATATCGGATAACTGTAAAATTTATCGGCTATTTCTTGACCAAAATTAGCTGTATATTGTTGATGAACCCATTGCCAAAAATGAGGAAGTTGCCCGTACTGCTGCAAGCTCGCTCTGTGAACTTCTGGAACGATTGCTAGTCCCCGACGCGCCGCTCCTTTAGTCAACAAATCAATTGCTCTCCAGTCTTGAACCCAAGCATCGGCATCAATCCAAATGTATATGTCAAAATTAGGAAAATACTTTCGCAAACAAGGTCTAACTAACAGTCCTTTTAAATGTTCGGGAGCTTCGTTTTTACCGGGAAAGTCAAAGTCCCAATCAGGTTTTTGAATGAAATTAACTTGTGTTTCCAGCCACTGCAATTGTTCGGGAGTACAGCCGAGATCGAAAAAGCCGATCGCAATATTTGCACCCTCTGATTTTTCCCGCACCGATAAAATAGTACCTCGCACCAGTTCAAAGTAATTTGCATCGGCGGCCGTGATGATGATAATCTGCATAAATATAGGATTTCTGGTTAAGGATTGGGCATCGGGCATTGGGCATCGGGCATTGGGCATCGGGCATTGGGCATTGGTTAAATACTTCCCTCTTCATGACCTCCGTTACATCCCGTACATTGCTCGTTGCCGAACTTTCTTCTTCCTTCTTCCTTAAAGTATACTATTGAGGATGACTTATGAAAAACCCAAGAGGAAAAGTTTATTTAGTTGGTGCGGGGCCCGGAGATTGTAACTTGATGACAGTGCGATCGCAAAAACTGCTCTCCCAAGCCGAAGTCTTAATCTACGATGCTCTCATCGACATCCCACAACTCGAATTAATCCCAGTAACTTGTCGGAAAATCGAAGTTGGAAAACGCGGCGGTAAACCTTCCGCTCAGCAGCAAGAAATTAACCGCTTGCTGGTAGAACATTGCAAATTAGGTAAACAAGTAGTGCGATTAAAAAGCGGCGATCCGTTTATTTTTGGTCGCTCCAGTTCCGAAATTCAAGCATTGATAACAGCAGGCTGCAAGTTTGAAGTAGTACCCGGAATTTCATCAGCATTAGCCGCCCCAATACTAGCAGGAATTCCCCTCACAGATCCGGTGATGAGCCGCTGTTTTGCAGTGATGAGCGCCCACGAACCGGATGCTCTGGAATGGGAAGCATTAGTGCGGATTGAAACTTTGGTAATATTGATGGGAGGGCGCAATTTAAGCGAGATAATTTGGCAATTGCAAAAACACGGACGATCGCCCGAAACTCCGATCGCAATTATCCGAGATTGCAGCCGCCCCGAACAGAAAATCTGGATTGGCACTCTGTTGAACATCGTACAGCAAACAGCAGGTCAATCTCTATCGCCTTGCGCGATCGTCATTGGAGAAGTAGTCAGATTGCGCGAATATTTAATCGGATCGGAAAGTACAAACATGAGCGATACACCAGTTATTTCTAACAACAGCCTGCCGCTAGCAGGAAAAACGATTTTAGTCACCCGCGCAGCTTCCCAGTCCGGTCAATTTAGCGATCGACTCCAGCAACTAGGAGCCCGCGCGATCGAAATGCCCGCCTTGGTAATTGGTGCGCCGTCCACTTGGGAACCATTAGACAGGGCGATCGCCCAAATGTCAAGCTTTCACTGGTTAATTCTCACATCCCACAACGCTGTAGATTGCTTTTTTCAACGCTTACAAGCAAAAGGCAAAGACGCCCGCAGCTTATTTGGCATTAAAATCGCAGTTGTCGGCAAAAAAACAGCAGAAAGTTTGCGATCGCACTCTCTACAACCAGACTTTATTCCCCCCAACTTCGTCGCCGACTCCCTAGTCGAAAACTTCCCAGACAAATTGCAAAACTCCAAAATTCTATTTCCCAGAGTAGAAAGCGGCGGTAGAGAAATTTTAGTTAAAGAATTCACCGCCAAAGGAGCGCAAGTAATCGAAGTACCAGCTTACCAATCTTGCTGTCCCGAAACTATCGATCCGATCGCCCTAGCAGCACTCCAAAATCAAGCCGTAGATATCATAACCTTTGCCAGTTCCAAAACCGTGCATAACTTTTGCCACCTCATAGAAACAACTCCCGAACTTTCCTTGTCTCAGGATTGGCTAGAAAGCGTTTGCATCGCATCTATCGGCCCGGAAACTTCCAAAAGCTGCCTAAAATTATTGGGTAAATTAGACGTAGAAGCCACAGAATATACGTTAGATGGGTTGACTGAGGCGATCGTCCAATGGGTAACAAAAAATAAAAGATAAGCCCGGCGGTTGAAACCGCGATTATACAAACAAAGATAAGATAAGCCCGGCGGTTGAAACCGCGGCTACACAAACAAAGTCCGCCTTCGCGGACTAAGAATGCGAGATAAGTTGTAAAATGGTTGTAAAATAACGAGGAGGAAATATGACCGCAAAAGACCAACTTCTTCAAGAACTTGACCAAGTACCAGAATCGGTGTTGCTGAAAGTGCTTGAATTTGTACTTTCCTTGAAAACTGATGAAGAACAAAAACTAGAATCCAAAACATGGCAGGCATATCTAGATTCAGAACGCGAAAGAAAGGAGGTTTATCGTCGCCTTGCAAACTCCTAATTTTATCATCACAAGTATGGTGTTAAGTATCCACGCCAGACAGATAGAAAGATTTGGTGGTACTTCCGGTGTTAGAGATGAAGGCTTGTTAGAGTCAGCTTTGGCTCAACCTCAAGCAACTTTTGGCGGTCAACTTTTGCATCCAACAATTAGCGAACAAGCTGCCGCCTATCTCTATCACCTAGCGATGAATCATCCATTTATTGATGGCAATAAACGAACCGCTTTTGCGGTGGCAGATACCTTTTTGCGTTTGAATGGCTGCAATCTGAATTTGATGGACGATCGAGCTTATGATTTAGTCATGCAAGTCGCACAAGGGACAATGACTAAGGAAGAACTAAGTACCGAGTTCGAGTCATGTATTGTTGAGTTTTAATAAGTTGGCAAATCTACTTTGAGATCAAGAAGGTGCGCACACCCTACAACTGACTCTGGACATAGGAAATCGCGGAACAAAAAAGCGAGTAAAATGATCAGTAAATAACAAAGCCGATCGCCTTTACGTCAAATTACCAATACCATGAATATAAATTTTTCTCGTTTCGACACCTTAAGCACCTTGCTAGCAGGAACCACCGCAGCCTTAACCATAGTCATTAGCCAACCTGCGATCGCCAAAACACCGCAACAAGTCGCCAGCATCGCCGGGCCACTGACAGTACAAATTAATAGTTCCCTAGGAGACGGTTCTGGCGTAATTATTGCCAAAAATGGCAAAACTTACACAGTTTTAACCGTCAATCACGTTGTAGAAAAGGCAGAAGTGAAGTATACCGTTCGCACATCGATCGGCAAAAACTACCAAGCAACCGCAGTCACTCGCTTACAAACAACCCCAACAGACCCAGATTTAGCCATAGTCAAATTTGAAAGTCCCGAAGAATATCCAGTCGCGACGCTTGCAGATTCCGATCAAGCCGTCATCGGCACTCAAATCTTCGTTTACGGCTATCCCGCTACCGGCGGACTTTTCGGCGCCGAACGAGAACCCGAACTGTCTCCCGGACTTGTTACCAGCCGCCCACGCAGCCGATCGGAAGGTTACACTCTGCGGTATCAGGCCGTAACTTGGAGTGGCATGAGTGGCGGGCCAGTTTTTGACTCCGAAGGCCGAGTCATCGGTTTACACGGACAAGGCGAATTCGGTTTTGCCCAAACCAGTTCCGGCGAAGTCGCGCCGATTAAAACTGGATTTAATGCAGCAGTTCCAATTAATACTTTTATCGGAAAACTGGTAGCGGCGGGAATGAACAAATCCGAGTTGAAAGTAGACAATACTCCCTCAACTAGCGGCCCCGTATCCACCGCCAATCCGCAAGATGCCCAAGCCTATTATTTTCGAGGACTTTCGCGCTTAGATCAAGGAGATGCTTGGGAGGCGATCGCCGATTTCAACAGAGCACTCGCTTTCAAGCCCAAATATACCCCAGAATTGTATTTTAATATCGGTAATGCCCGCACTTTCATCACTTCCGGCTTGCCCCAAACCGAACCCACCCGCGGTTCCACTGCTATTCAAGCATACACGCAGGCGATCGCAGCCAATCCCGGTTTTGCTGATGCCTATTACAACCGAGCTTTAGCTTACCTAGCAACAGAAGACAAACCGAAAGCAATTGCCGACTTTCAAAAAGCAGCAGAACTTTACAACCAAGGCGGCAGAACCAGTGCATATCAAGACGCGCTGAACAGAATCAAACAAGTGCAGTAACAGTTGACAGTTGACAGTTGACAGTTGACAGCGAAGTTTTTAGGCAGGGGATTTAAGCCCCAGCCTAAAAACAATCCACCTAAAGGTGGGAGCTTAAATCCCCTGTGCAGTAAAATTAGAAGTTAAGGATTAAGAATTAAGAATTAAAAATGGGATAATTCATTTTTAATTTTTAATCTAGTTCATACAAACAGCAGGTAAATAAGAATGACTGCTATCACATTAAACCTCAATTCCATTATCAAAATAACTTCCGAACAGTTCTACCAACTGTGCGAATAACACCGCGATCTACAATTAGAACGCAACGCCAATGGACAATTGATCGTCATGCCACCAACCGGAGGAAAAACAGGAAAAAGCAACTCAAGATTTAACTTACAAATTGGACTTTGGAACGAACAAGCCGAACTCGGTGAAGCCTTTGATTCCTCTTACAAAAGATTTGGAATTAGTTTAAAATTATGGTTCAAACAATCCAAGCTAAAAATGTCACATTAGCAGAATTAAAAACACTTTTTGACCTGCAACTTGTCACAGACGACCAATTTTTTCGAGAATGGCAAGACGAGTTGCCAGAAATCACTGAATTTCAACAACGACAGCTAGATCAGATCAAAGCGGGTTACTTCAATTTGCTGGAATATCCGCCGATGCTGGAAAAAACCATCAGTTTGTCGATCGTCTCTCCGCTGTTATTTGCTGGCGAGTTTTACCTGCATCCTTTCTACATTAAACCAGAAAAATCTGTCGAAATTTCCGAAGAAGACGAAGGGGTAATCATCAAAGGTAGCATAGACACTTTAGTTTTGAAAGACCAGTTTTGGCTGATGGTAATTGAGTCGAAACGAGTTGCGTTTTCCATCGAAGCGGGATTGGCGCAAATCTTAGCTTATATGCTGGCAAATCCCAATTCCGACAAACCCAGTTACGGCATGATTGCTACAGGCGGCAGTTTCATCTTTGTTAAATTAGTCAATGGAGAATCACCGCGATATACCACATCTAAAGGGTATCTCACTCGCAACCCCGGTAACGAACTTTATGATGTCCTCCGCATCCTCAAACGCTTGAGTCAAATAGCAGCTAGCAATTAGTCATTAGTCAGTAGTCATCAGTCATTAGTCATCAGTCATTAGTCATACCAATTTCATAAAGTAGCGCTAGATATTACCCCCCCAACCCCCCCCGCGAGTTCGGGGTGGCTCAGAATTCATCAATAGCATATCTTTAGAAAAATGGTATCAGTTTGCACGATCGCACCATTCTTCCTTCTTCCCTCTTCCTTCTTCCTTCGCAATTACCAAGGCGAACCAATCATCGTAAAAGCAGCCCAATAATAAGGATGCGACAAATTTTTATCGCCCCTGGCGGCCAATTCCGCAGGCAAAGGCAGAGCTTGATTATTACCCGATCGCACCAAATAACCATCCTGCAACCGCACTTCCCCGCGCAGCATCGCCAACTGCGCTTGCCGCAAAGCCTCAGCCTTAATCGGCGCCGTGCGCAACTGCTGGTAAAACTCAGTCATCAGCCCCAAAGTTCCAGCATCACTGACATACCACAAACTCGCCAAAGCCGATTTTACCCCAGCGTGCACCGCCAACCCCGCAAACCCCAACTCAGCTTGTTCGTCACCCACCGCCGTAGTACACGCACTCAAAACCAACAACTCCACCTGCGGGTTAGATAACTTCAACTCACTCAACTGATTTAACCGCAACTTAGTATCCCAAAACTGAATGTAAGAATTTTCCGATCCCCCTGGCTGAAAATCGCCGTGAGTAGCCAAGTGAATAATTTTGTATTGCGGTTGATTGCGCTTATTCTTCAAATTTGCCAAGGTAAAAGCTTCATTGAGAAAAGACGCACCAGGCCAAATCTTGCCCACAATTGTTGATATTTCCAGGGGCACAGCAGGCAAAGGATTTTGATCGTATTTTTCGGGAAACTTCGACGCACCCATCGCCAAAACTTCAGAACCTTTAACATCGGCATAGCGAGTATCAGTCAAACTCAAACTGGGAATCAACCCCAAACTATACTTTTCTACCAAGAACTGTTTGCCATCAAAAAGAGCAGCTAAAGGCAAAGTTCGCAAACCGGCATCCATTGAAAACACCAAGGTGTCAATTTTGTTAGCCTCCAATTCCGCTTGCATCGGTGCAATTAACCACTGATAAAGTTCCTGGCCAGGTTCCTTGTAATCAGTAGCATTCAATCTCTTAGGAGATCTCACAGCATTAGTGAATTCTTTAGCAACTTGCAGAACTGTTTCGCGGCTTGCAGACACAGTTTTAAAAATATTTTTGCCGTCTGGCAATAACAACACAAGTTCTAAATGTTGCTCTTTCGCCCACACATAAACGATCGCGGGTTTAACCCCAGTCAATCGATTGACACTGCTGAGAGTATCTCGGATACTTTGTGGTGTGACTGACTTTTGATCGAGATTGCCACCAAAATAACGTTCAAATTCCCGGCCCTGAGCTCTATCCCTTTGCTGCACTGCGTCGATCGGACTTATTTGCATCGCACTCGATCGAGAAATCTCAGGAAACCTCAAATTCCCGACATTTTCTGAATTTCCACCACTCGCGGGCTTCTGTGCCGTTGCCACAGTGCCACCGTTTTCTGTCGCCACAGGTGTGCCCAGATTGTCTTTTAACACAAACGGCGATAGCAGTACCGACCCGGTTGCAGTCTCATTCGATCCCCCCTCAACAGGTACAGCAGTCCCTCCTGGCGAGACATTTACGATACCGCTCTTTGACTCAGACACTGCGGGAGTCTGAGTGACAATTTGTGGAGAATTGCCTGTAGTTTTTAGTGCCACGGTGGTGGTAGTTGTTGCTGGACTCGGCAGACTGAGCACTGGGCTGGTAACACTTGAGGTGGCAGAGTTCGACTTCGAGTTTCCCGTGCCAACAGTTGCCACCGTGCAGGCTCCTAACGGGCAAGAGCTTTGTAGCAGAGTCAGCGAACCCGATCGCACCTGCCCATCTGTAGAAATGCTAACGCTGGCGCGATCGGCAGTCGTTCCCGTTCCCGCAGCCCGAAACGTTCCCCCAGCATCGATTGCCACATCGCCGCCCGTATTGCCATTAGCTTTGATCGAAACAACTTCCACATCTTTCTGCCCATTAATCTTGCTCGAACCGGCACTTCCCGACTGCGAACTCGAATTGATCACTCCTGTCACGATCCGGCCCGGCGCCACGATCGAGATATCTCCGCCACTTTTTGCACCGAAAGCATTGACATTGCCAGATTCTACCGCACCCGCGCTGCGGATGTTGATATCGCCCGCCGTCCCGTTTGCCGATCGAGATGACACAACACCAGCAGTCACATTACCTTGACTGCTAGTGATGTTAATCCCCGCATTCGAGGTAACGTCTCCGACTGTCACAGTACCGCCCATCAGAGCGATGCTAGCGTTATCAATTCCCACGATCGCACCCGTTCCCATGATCGCACCCATTCCCAAGGGCGAGCGAATCGTCGTCGGATCTTGAAATGTCACCGCCGGCGTTGAATCTGAGGCTGTGGTTGCCGGAGTAATCACAATTTGGCCGCTACCGTCAGCACGCCCGATTGCTACGGAAGCAAAGCCATTCCGCAGCGAGTTCAATTCCGCAGCAGTCAAATCCAAAGCCTCAGTCTCAGCAGCACCGGCAATCGTCACATTTTGAGCCGGATCGGACGGTTGCAGCACCAGATTGCCGTTGCTGCCGATCGAATTATTGCCACCAGTCAAATCAATTTCATTGCCTGTCAGAGTAATATTTCCCCCTGTTTCCGAGCCGCCAGCTTGGATCGCCTCAGCAGTCACTCCGTTGCGCCCTGTTAGCGTCACATTTCCCGCGCGATCGCCCCTCGTGTCGATCGCAGCCACTGTTACCGTACCCTCTGCGGTAACGCTTACATCACCCCCCGACGTGCGTGGCACTTTGGCAGAATTGACAGAAGTGCTGATGCTGGGCGGATTTCCCGTGCGTAGCTTAGCCGTAGTGACATTACCCGCCGTGCTCGTGATCCGAATTTCCTGATTGTTGGTAGTGATATTTCCCGTGCGGATATTGCCCTCAGCTTTCAGAGTAATTGAGGCATTGTCCGCCCCTGTCAGGGAACTTGTGCTCGTGATTGTTCCCAAACCCGCCGGCGATTGAATCATTAGCGGGTCATAAAATGTGAAATCATTAGCAATCAGAATCGAACCAGTACCGTTGCGGAGGCCGATCGTAATTCCAGCAAACCCATTTTGCAAACTTCCGAGATCGCTTGCCGTCAGATTCAGATAAGTAGTAGTCCCGACATCTCCTGAACCAGCGATTACAATATTTTGACCAGGGCTCCAAGGTTGGAGTACCAACAAGCCCGTGCCACTGACCGAATTTTTGTCGCCTGTCAAATTAATTTCATTACCAGTCAAAGTAATATTTCCCGAACCCGCTGCGATCGAACTAACTCCCAGAACATTCCCAGCCGTCAAAGTTACATTTGCCGACGATTTAGAACCGCTAGCATCAAGTTTTTGGGCCGTGACATTCAGGCCTTCGAGCAGAATATTGCCACTGCTACCGCTGCTAGGATTCGATGCAGAAATATTGTTTGCAACCGTCGTTCCCGGACTAATCAAACTAATATTTCCGCCGTTGCTTGACAAATTGCCCGCAGTAATTTGACTTCCCGAAATGGTGATCGCGCCACCTTGAGTGCTAATTGTATCTTGAGCATTCATCGAAAAAACACCCGCACCATTGCGATCGGCATCTGCTCTCAATGTCACCGATCCAGTAGTTGCCGAAAAGCTCAACTGATTGTCCGCCAAATCAGCAATTTTAATATCATTCAGCGCTTCCAGAACCAGATTTGTCGTCGCCGAGATACTTTCCAAAGCTCTTCTGGAAATTGTCAGCGAAGGATCAGAATTGTCTTGCTGCTGTCCTGATGGCGTTCCGGTTGCCAAAATATTACTGTTAGCAATAACTGCCGCATCCCCCGCAGCTTCTGAGGAATCTGTAATTAAAATATTTTCCGGATCGAACAGCAAAGTCCCCAAACCATTTGTCCCGGAAGTATCGACAGTGCCATTAAAAATCAATCTTTGCTTACCGGAAATTTCCACAAATCCGCCAACACCTGTGCTGGAAGTTGCAGAAACACCAGTCGCGCTGATGTTGCCGAAAAATGCTGTCGTGTTGTTCGCCCAGACAAAAACTCTGCCACCATTACCTGTGCTAGTTGCGTTGGCTGCGATCGAGCTTTTGCCATCCACATAAGTCATCGTGGCATTCGGCACCGTTCCCTCGCCACGGTAATCTCCCCCGATCCGCACCGTGCCGCCGCCATCGGGCCCCGAAGCCTCAATCTTCGCTCCCAACAGCCCTACCTTGTCGCCCAACACGTTCACAGTGCCTCCCGCACCCCCCCTGGCAGACACGTCCGCAACACCCGATACTAGAGCAGTTCTGGCACCTGCCGGTACTGTTGTGCCGCCGGTCAGTACGACTTCACCGCGATCGTTCGTAGTTAAACCAGTAGCGTTAGCCACGCCGGAACCCGATAGTAGCTTTGGCAAACTCAGAGGAGAGAAGGGAAGAGCTTCCGAACCAGGCACTCCCGCAGCCGGAGTAACTTCCAAACTCAGCAAAAGTCCATTTTGACTCAACCGCACCAGATTTTCGCCCGGAACCGCCGCCACCGTAATTTGACCACCGGGCGCCGAAAGTTTCCCCGTACTAATCACCGTACCGCTGAGCAAAGTCAAATTTTGACCAGTCTCCACAGCCAAGTCACCGGCATTGACAATACTCCCCGGCTGTGAGCCAAAAGCAAAAGTATTCGGTGTGCCCAGTAGATCTGCGTAGTTGTTTGCCCCAGTACCGTTAAACCAGCCGCTATCAAAACCGATACCGCTAGCGGTGGTAGCAAAAAAAGACCCGGACACGTCGAGTCGGGCATTATTGCCAAAAATAATCCCTGCGGGGTTGATCAAGTACAAGTTAGAATTGCCACCACTAACTTGAATTAGACCGTTAATTAAGGAAGCGTCGCCGCCGACAACGCGGCCGAGGATATTTTTAATGTTTGGGTTGGAGAGGAAATTGGCAGTTTCGCCAGAATTCAGACCAAAGCGAGTAAAACTATGGAACAGATTTGCTCCGTCTCTGGAGGGTGTGCCGCCTTTAATGTCGTAGCGAGAGGGGGCTCCTGTACCAGGTGTGATGGTGGTTCCGGTGCCGTCTGGAGCTGCAATAATCGGCCCGGCCTGGGCACTTTGAGGTTGGGGATAAATTGCCAGAATCACCCATCCGCTTCTATCTCCTTGGAGGAAAACCAGGTTGGGGAAAAAATCTAATATCAAAAATCCAGCAAGGGGAATTGCTGCCAGAATCGATCGCACAGCACGTTGAGCATTCATAAGATTTGCCTCGATCTAGACCTGAATTCGAGCTTTAAATGGAGATTTTAGGTAAAAAATAGTCGATCGCACCCCAATGCTGACAATTCCTAACGCTAACTCTCGATCGCAAATTTCAAATTTTAAGTCGAATTTTGATTGTGTCACCAACATAGCAAAGACATACAGTAAGTGTCGAAACACCAGAAGTTAAAACGCCAGAAAATTATGAGTGATCGAATTGTCCGTGCGATCGGTTTAACTGGGGGCATCGCCACCGGGAAAACCGCCATATCTAATTATCTGGCAGATACCTGTGGATTTCCGATTTTAGATGCCGATATTTACGCCCGCGAAGCTGTGCACCCAGGTTCGCCAATACTGGACTCTATTGTAGAACGATATGGCGCGGTTATTTTGCTCCCCGACGGCAATTTAAATCGCCCCGAGTTGGGAAATATTATTTTTTGTAACCCATCCGAACGGCAGTGGTTGGAACAACAGATTCACCCTTATGTGCGCCGCCGGTTAGTGGAGGGAACTCAAAGCTGTATTTCTGCATCGAATCCGGTATCGCCAAACACATTGACTGTGGTTTTGGTAGTACCACTGCTGTTTGAAGCTAACATGACTGATTTGTGTACCGAAATTTGGGTGGTATACTGTTCGCCCGAAGTGCAGTTACAACGACTGATGCAGCGAGATGGCTTGAATTGCGATCGAGCCTCGGCCCGCATTAACGCCCAGATGCGGCTAGCTCAAAAATGCCAAAAAGCTGATGTTGTTTTGGACAACTCATCAACCCTCGACTCGCTATTCGCGCAAATAGATATGCAACTCAGTCGATTTTCCATTTGAGATTTGAGATTTGAGATTTGAGATTAACTGGCGATATGGGTTGAAAAACCCGGTTTCTATAATCCCTGCGCGCAATTCTTGAATGGTTGCGTCCTCATATCAATAAATTATGAAGTTAATCTGAATAGTCGTAAAAATTTATAATTTGCGGTTGTCGTTTCCTGGTTTGAAGAGCATTTAAAGAGGATTGCAGGGGTTGAATTCTGCTTGTTGCCCGCAAACAGCAGGCAACTCGAACTTATGAGCGAACAAGCGAGTTAGATGAGGGGTTTTACCCCGTTTTGACGAAAAATCAAAAAAATTGCAGGTATTGTCAATTACTAATTGATGATTTCGCGCCAATTCAATTTTTTCCCCTGATAGCAGAGTAGAGGCTGTGTATCAAGAAGTGGAAAATACGACACGGAACTCTATGATGCGCCTCTACTCTTCTATCCTGATGTCAAGCCTGTTACTGAGCGGCACCGCAGTTAAGGCTCAAAGCATGGAAACTCGATCGACCTTTTTCTCTCAAAACAACTCTGCTTCCGAAACGATCGCCACTTTCACCGACACTCAGATCTTTTACGGAGATAAGGATAAGGATACCTTGCCCGAACGAGGCAGCGGGAGATAAATCCGAAAAAATGGATAATTTTGCCAAAAAGAAGCAAATATACTGAATTATTACTTTTAGTATGTTTGCTTCTTTTTTATTGTCGGGACAATTTCAATACGGTTCACTTAACGCTTTTTTGTCATTGCGATCGCAGAGAGAGCAAACAAGAGTGCCTATTTTTCACATCGTTTTTCCAACGGACTGTCTTAATTGAACCGTATTGGGGACAACTCGGTAAAAAAATCAAAGTAAAGCGCGAGTAGGAATCTTCGGCTTTACCTGAATTTTTTAAACTTTTTAAGCTTCAATCTTCCGCAGCTTCGCCGCCAACAACCACATCGCGAATCCGCAAACTGGGCCCGCCACAACCCACGGGTAAACCGCTTTGTCCTCCTTTACCGCAGCCGCCGGATTCATCCCAGTAGAAATCGTCGCCGATCGCCTCAATATCGGCTAAAGTGCTAAAAACATTACCCGAAAGAGTCACATCCCGCACCGGATTGTCTAGTTTGCCATCGCGAATCATCCAAGCTTCGCCAGCACTGAAAGTAAACATTTCGCCGTTAGTCATGCCGCCTTGCCAATTGCGCGCATAAACACCCTCTTTGATCCCAGAAAATAAATCAGCAACAGGTGTATCGCCCCTTTCGATCCAAGTATTCGTCATGCGGACGATCGGCGGATAGTGATAATTCAAACAGCGAGCATTACCCGTAGGCGTTTCTCCCAACTTACCCGCAGTTTCCCGCGAGTGCAGCCGCCCGACTAAAGCGCCGTCTTTAATTAACTGAGTCGTAGTCGCCGGAGTCCCTTCATCGTCATAGAAATAGCTGCCACGGTGTCCCTGTGGCGCTGCACCGTCGAAAATTTGCAAGTTTTTGGGCCCGAACTGGCGGCCCAGGGTCATAATTTCCAAGATGTCGGGATTTTCGTAGGCCATGTCGGCTTCGGAGAGGTGTCCGAAGGCTTCGTGGACGAATAATCCGCTGAGAATTGGGTCGATGACGACGGTGTAGGTGTTGCCTTGGACGGATGGCAAGGCTAGGGAATCTACGGCGCGCTGAGCGGCGCTGCGAACTTGGGTGTCAAGTTCGGTTAAATCTTCGTAAGCTTTGCGGGAACCGGTGGTTTCGCGGCCGGTTTGTACGGTTTCCCCGCTGCGGGCGGTAGCTGCAAAGCGCATTTCCATGTCTACCCAACCTTGTTCGAGCATGGTACCTTCGGAGGTGGCCAGGATCATGCGCTGGGTGCTGTCGCCGTAGCGCACGGAGATGGTGGCAATACGGGGGTCTATGCTACGCAAAATGGCTGCGTAGCGATCGCATAATTGCTTTTTCTCAATTAGCGGCACTAAACGCGGATCTGTTCCTGTCAACGGTAGGAAGCAAATGTCTTGTACTGGCTTAACTGGCGCGAGAATCGTTTCTTCTTCGCCGATCAGTTTGGCTGCGGCGATGGCTTCTTCGATTCTTTCGGCGAGGGTGGAAAGTCGGTTAAAACTGGCAAAGCCCCAGCCACCTTTGTGACAGGCTCGGACTTGGCCTCCAATTGAGACTCCTTCGCTGAGGGTTTCAATTTTTTCGCCCCGCAGCAGGATGTCTGTGCCTTCGGCTTCTTCGAGTCGAATTGCTAGATAATCTACTTGGTTGCGGTAGCGTGCCATTAAGTCTGACAGCAGATTTTTTGAGTCGGCGATCGAGGTGGGCATGAATTTGCACTATTTAACTGCATCCATTTTGCACTTTTGTTAGGGCGATCGGGCTTGTTGGTGCAAAATATCCACTCCTTGCGCGGAGATTGCGACTTATTGGTACGGTTCTGCCAATATCGTTAGTTGACAAATATAGATATCCTGTGGGTTAGGGGCAAGACGCAAGAAATTAGGCTGGTTGTTTCCGTCCTACTGGTGCTTAAATTCTCGCTCCTAAACATTCCTATAAATAAATACTTCATTCTTCACGTCTGTGAAGGTGGGCTTATAACTACTGTGAATACTTACTTTCTACCAACAATCAGCGAAATTTTAGCCTCCGAAGGCTCTGAAAATGACCTCACTCCCGATCCGAGGTCGATCGCCCAAATCGGTCGCCCGAAGTGTCCTGGGAGTCGTGCGGCTGCTAGACAGAAGGCTGAACGGGAATGGTATGGGGCGATCGCAACTTTGAATCAAATGCTTGATCGGCAAAAACACTGTCTCTCCCCAAATCCCACTTCTTGTCAGGGATTGGTTTTGTCCGGGCCGTCTTCGGTTTTGACAGAGCCCGCTGTCGCTTCCGGTTTTGCTAATTGGATTTTTACCAGTATTCCCGACAACGATGCAGGTTTGTGGTCTTTTCGTGCTAGACAAACTTTAGCTTTGCTACCGGCGGCCCAGCAGCAAATATCTGTACCGGAGGCTGCCCCGGCTTTAGCTTTGGCGATCGGCGATCCTTTGGCAAACGAGCAGTTTTGTTTGGTTTTAACTGCTACTTTTAGTCTGGTGATGGTTTTGGGTGAAAATTCGGCTGGAATGCCGGCTTTTCTATTTTCTTTCGACCCGCAAATCGCCGCCAAAGCTTGGGAAGTTTTGCGGAGCAGGGTGACTGAAAGCGATTGTTTGCTTGCCAATTCTGACGGCGGGATCAATTTGCCAGTCAGCCAATTAACTCATAATTCTACGAAATTAGACGCGCTGTTCCAGCAGTTTTTGCCTGTAGATCCAAACTATCAAACAGTCGCGCAGTTCACCCGCTTGCTGCTGCATAATTTGCCCATTGGGAAAGACGAAGTGTCGAGGGGAAAACACGAAAGAGTTGATGATAGCTTGAAAGGGCAGCAAAATATCAATTGTAAGTCTCATCTGCCTCATGCTACCAAAGAAGTGGAATTGCTACAGGCGATCGCCCACGAAGTCCGCACTCCTTTGGCCACCATCCGCACCCTGACTCGGCTGCTGCTGAAACGCCCCAAACTCGAACCGGTGGTGGTGAAGCGTTTGGAAATGATTGATGCTGAGTGTACCGCTCAGATCGATCGCTTCGGTTTAATTTTCCGCGCCGTAGAAATGGAAATGTCCCAAGCAAAAAATTCTGCGATGCAGCTAACAGCAATGTCCCTCGGTGAAGTGCTCCAAAATAGCATTCCGCGCTGGCAAAAGCAGGCGAGTCAGCGCCATCACACTTTAGATGTGATTATACCGAAAAAATTGCCAGCGGTAGTCAGCGATCCGACGATGTTGGATCAGGTTTTAAGTAATTTAATTGAGAATTTTACTCGCACTTTGCGATCGGGGAGTCGCATTCAGGTGGAGGTGACTTTAGCAGGGAGTCAGTTAAAGTTGCAGTTGGAATCGGAACACTTATCTGAAGGTAAAGGCGTATCGACTTTTGCAGAATCGGCGAATGCTCCTTTGCGATCGATCGGACCTTTGTTGATGGTGCAGCCGGAGACGGGAAGTTTGAGTTTAAATTTGAGCGTGACTAAGAATTTATTTCGGGCTGCTGGCGGCAAGTTGGTAATTCGTCAGCGCCCAGAAAAGGGTGAGGTGATGACGGTATTTTTGCCACTGCAATAGTCGATAGCAGAAGGAAGAAGGAAGAAGGAAGAAGGAAGAAGGAAGAAGGAAAAAGGAAAAAGGAAAAAGGAAAAAGTGAGCATCCTGATGAGTGTAAAAAGCGTGTTTTAGGAGTGCGAACTCCTAAAATTATGATTCGGATGGCAACGGAAACGATATCGATCGACTGAACGCGATGTGATACTTTTTACACCGGAATCTCGATCGCAAATTCTGTCCCTTCTCCCAATGCAGAAATACAACTCAGTTTTCCGCCGTGTTTTTCTTCTACAATCTGACGGGCGATTGCCAATCCCAATCCCGTTCCTTTTCCAACCTCTTTTGTAGTAAACAGGTAGTCGAATATCCGCAATTTTACTGAATCGGACATACCCATGCCGTTATCTCTGATGCGAATTACTACGGTTGAAAGGTCGATCGACATTTCAGTACAAATCATAATGCGCCCAGGTTCGGCCTGTAATTCCGCAAAAGTTCGTCCAACGCTCGCTGCGTCCAAAGCATCGATCGCGTTAGCGAGTTACAACCCACTTTCCGCCTTAACATAAAATCGCGAATTTTTGGCTAAAAAATTGCTATCTTCCATTCTATACAAGCGTTATAGCCCCTGTATGAAAATATTAATTTTTCTTGATAATTATTTTTATACGATCGATTTTTTGGGATTATTAAGAAGTATTCTCAAATTAAATCTCTAGAATGACGTTTTTTTATCAAAATATTTTTAACTGTGTTAAGAAGTGCGGAATGTGGGCTCAAAAATTCTCGCATTTCATTAGCTTGTTCTTCTGTCAATGCCGGGTAATAAAGTAACTCAACCCAAGTAATCGGACAGTAGAAAGCCTCTGCATCTCCAGCTTTAATTTCATCAAATATAGACTGAACTTCCGGCTCATCATTGAAGTAATAAATCAGGATGTTGGTATCGAGAAGATATTTAGGCGTTGCTTAATCAGGGTATGAAAAAGAACTAGGCAAAAATCCAGAAGTTTTGTGGAAAATGGTTTTTATGATTTGCATATTTAGCCGTTCATGCCGTAAATCAGTAACGCCATATTTTTTAATTAAAAACCCGGTTACTGCAAGAAACCGGGTTTTTAATCAGACGTTATTTATCGCTTTGTCGATCGCAATTAATGACTCAATGCCAATTCAGGCAATTTCGGCTCAGATGAACCATCGGGTAACACCTTAACCTGACCGTTTTCATCCACATCAACGATCGCACTTTGGCCTTCTTTCAGCTTCCCAGACAGCATTTCCTCAGCCAGTACATCTTCCAACAACCGCATGATAGCGCGGCGCAAAGGTCGAGCACCATAGCTAGGATTGTAGCCTTCTGTAACTAACAAGTCCTTGAACTTGTCTGTCACCGACAAAGTAATACCCTGTTCGGTTAAGCGGCCGAAGACTTGCTGCAACAGGATATCTGCAATCTGCTTGACTTCTTCCTTGTTCAACTGGCGGAAGACGATAATTTCATCCAAGCGGTTGATAAATTCGGGACGGAAGAACTGTTTCAATTCTTCGTTTACCAAGTTGCGAACGCGGCTGTACTGCGCGTCTGCGGCACCTTCAGCAAACTCGAAACCGAGACCACCGCCGCCTTTTTCAATCACTCGTGAACCGATGTTTGATGTCATGATCAGCAGCGTATTCTTAAAGTCTACCGTCCGACCTTTAGCATCGGTCAAACGGCCGTCTTCCAAGATTTGCAGCATCATGTTGAAGACATCCGGGTGAGCTTTTTCGATTTCGTCGAATAAGATCACTGTGTAAGGACGACGACGCACTGCTTCTGTTAGTTGACCGCCTTCGTCGTAGCCGACGTAACCCGGAGGCGAACCGATGAGTTTAGAAACAGTGTGGCGTTCCATAAACTCGGACATATCTAACCGAATCATCGCTTCTTCGGAACCGAAGAAATATGTGGCTAAGGCTTTTGTCAGTTCGGTTTTGCCGACGCCTGTGGGCCCGGAAAAGATGAAACTGGCGATCGGGCGATTGGGATTTTTCAAGCCAACCCGCGCGCGGCGGATGGCGCGAGAAACTGCGCTGACAGCTTCTTCTTGACCGATCAAGCGCTGGTGCAATGTGTCTTCCATGTGCAGCAGCAATTCCGATTCCGATTCTGTCAGCTTGCTAACTGGTACTCCCGTCCAATTTGCCACGATGTGGGCGATGTCTTCTTCGGTGACGATGGGAGAGATTCTGATCTGGCTTTTGTTGATCGTAGCTTCGGCAATTTGGGCTTCGATTTCTAATTCGCGATCGCGCAATTTACCAGCTTTATCAAAGTCTTGTTCCCGCACAGCAGCATCTTTTTCTTTGCTGACGGCCGGAAGTTGTTTTTTGAGTTCTTTAACTTCGGGCGGGGTTTGCGAGTTCAGAACGTGGACGCGGGAACCTGCTTCGTCAATTAGGTCGATCGCCTTATCTGGCAAAAATCGATCGTTAATGTACCTGTCTGACAGTGTAGCCGCTGCTTCTATAGCTGCATCGGAAATTGTCAGTCGGTGGTGCTGTTCGTAGGCCGATCGCAAGCCGTACAATATTTCTATTGTTTCAGCCACACTCGGTTCGCCGACTTTAATTGGTTGGAAGCGGCGTTCTAGGGCAGCATCGCGCTCAATGTATTTGCGATATTCGTCCAAGGTAGTTGCGCCGACACACTGCAATTCCCCTCTAGCAAGAGCCGGTTTGAGCATATTGGAGGCATCCATGCTGCCTTGAATCGCGCCTGCACCAACTAAGGTATGAATTTCATCAATTACCAGAATGATGTTGCCTGCTGCGCGAATTTCCGCCATAATTTTCGTCAGCCGTTCCTCAAATTCGCCTCGGAATTTCGTACCAGCAATCAGCGAACCCATATCGAGGCTGATTACTTGTTTGTCTTCTAAAATTTCCGGGACGTTTCTGTTAACAATTCGCTGGGCGAGGCCTTCGGCGAGGGCTGTTTTGCCGACTCCCGGTTCGCCTACTAACACCGGATTGTTCTTCGTGCGGCGTCCGAGAACTTGGATCACGCGCTCGATTTCATTTTCGCGGCCCACGACTGGATCTAGTTTGCCGGCGGCTGCTAGCTTAGTTAGGTTGGTGCCGAATTCTTCTAAAGTCGGGATTTTACGATCGCCACCGCTATCTCCTCGGCCTCCGGGTACTGCCGCGACTTCTCCCACGGCACGAATTACCTGCGTGCGGACTCTCTGGCGATCGATTCCCAGGTTTTGCAGCACCTTCGCAGCCACACCTTCATCGTCTTGAATCAGCCCCAGCAGGATGTGCTCTGTGCCGATGTAATTGTGTCCTAACTGTCGCGCTTCGTTCAGCGCCGTCTCAAAAATGCGCTTGACGCGGGGGGTAAACGGAATTTCCGGCGGGAGGAACCCGGAACCTCTACCGATAATATTTTCGATTTCATTGCGCGCCTCTTTCAAGTTGAGGCCCATATCCAGTAATACTTTTGCAGCGATTCCAGTGCCTTCGCCGACGAGTCCCAAAAGGATTTGCTCGGTGCCTACAAAATTGTGGCCGAGGCGCCGCGCTTCCTCTTGGGCTAGCATGATTGCTTTAATGGCTTGTTCTGTAAAGCGTTCAAACATATTTTTTCTATCCTACTGTCTTGGCGAGGGTTGTATCGCTGCTGGTGAGGAGCGATTTGGATCACTACACAAATTATATATGTAAATTTTTGTGTATTTCCTTTAATTCAATGTATCGCTACTAAGAGGAGGCGGACAGTGGGGAGAGCCGAATAGTTGGGGTGTGTTTGCCGTCTGGCTGTGTGATCGAACTGTGCCAATGCAAATTAATGTTATCAATCACGATTTCACTCATTTCCCAACATACTGTGTTGCCGCTCCCCTGTCAAGCATTCTCTTAAAGCGAGCTATCGACAATGTTTCTTCGGGCGGGGGAATGCTTTTGTTTCAAATTACGTACTTTGAGCAAAAGTATTGCACCCCAAAGCAATTTTATTGTAACAGTTTGACTTACGCACGGGCGGTCAGAAACCGGGTTTTTTACTAAAATCCTTCGTTGCAGCCTGTAGATTTGGTAAAAAACACGGTTTATTGGGGCTTTGTGCGTCCAGGAATCTACAGGTTAAGGGACTTATGGGCGATCGCCATTCCCAAATTAGCTGCCTTTTGAAATTGCTATTAATCGCCTACTTGCAAAATCTACGATCGAGACTTGAAGCCGTGAATTTTTCTTGTCATCTTTTCCTTAAACCCATGACAATTTCCTGACTTTAAAGCCATTGTGGAACCAACTGTTTAATAACTTTCACAAACCCGATCGCAATTTGAATCAGCGGCCAACCCACAAAACAGATTAACACCGCCCAGCGAGTTTTAATATCCAAACCTTGGCGAACCGCCACAATTACAGATAGCAAGCTCCACACAGCTAATATCCGCTCTATCCCTTCTCCCAGCAAGGGAATTAACGTTAAAAAATTCAGCACTTGCGGGGCGTAGGCAAATCCGATCGGAACCAACAACTCCCCATAACTTACATGACCTGGTTTCAGCCACTGCCCGATTTTAAAGATAGTGAAAGTCCAAAAATAATAACCCCCCACCAGTGCCAAAGCATCTATCCAAAGTGCTAACAATAACACGGATAGCTCAGTTCGATTGATTAACAAAATGACGGCACTGCCAAAAACGCGGGACACCGCTGCTAAAATTACAATCGTTAAAGCTATCCGCTTCGTTCTGGCAGTGTAGGGAGTTTTTTCGTAAAAGTTGCTGTTCAAAGAAAGTGAGTTCCACAGCGTTCTTCGCAAACCAGCAATTGAATCTTCTCCCTTCACGTTTAACTCCTGCTCCTCAAGATAGTTGACAACTCGGACAAAATAAGCTCTAATACAGCACAATCACCAAAATATTTCTACATAATTAGGTAATTAACAGGCATTCTACCAGATTTTATTCAATGCTAAGATTGATTTTGCAGATACTTGCGTGGCTGCGCGGAGGAAGTTTAAATTTGTTGCTCATCGCAGGTCTAATCCTGTTAGTTTGGGGCATTCTTTCGCCAGTGGGAACTGTTATATGGTGGCTTGGTCAAAGTGCCGAAACTTTGGGTTTTAAGAAAAATTCGCCGGAGATATTGCCCCCGAACGAAAGCAGCCCGGAAGCGCGCAAGTCTTCGTCACTCAATTGTTATATCATCTTTTTGCCCGGAGTTGGCGATTTTTCGGGGGACGAACTAACAGCGGGAGAAGCATTTTTTCTCAACCATTTAGTTAAAAGTCACCCGCAGTGCGTAGCAGTGGGGGATATTTTTCCTTATTCAGCTTCTAACAAAAGTTTAGGCGGACAGCGCTGGCTAGCTCCTTTTTGGCGGTTTGCAGCACAGGCAAAAAGTGGGCCGATTGCGGCGGATATATTCATCAAAATTCGCAATCTTTGGAGGTTTGCAATTTCTCTCGATTATCGCTACGGTTTTGCATACAATCAGGGAATTGCTCATGCAATTATCGAGCGCATGAATGCTCAATCTCCGATTTCAGCTAATCCTCAAAAACCTTTGCAAGTTATTTTAATTGGCACTAGCGGCGGCGCACAAGTTGCTTTGGGTGCTACTCCCTATCTTAAAGAATGGCTGAAAGCAGAAATTACTGTTATTTCAGTTGGGGGCGTGTTTTCGGGAGAAAATGGTTTTGCAGAAGCCGATCGCATTTTCCATTTTCGTGGCACTCGCGATTCAATTGAAGATATTGGCGGCATCGTTTTTCCAACTCGCTGGTACTGGTTCGCGACTTCTCCTTTCAATCAAGCTCGTTTGCAAGGACGCTACGCAGAAGCTGTCAGCGGCCCTCAAAAGCACGACGGCGATGATGGATATTTTGGCGAAAATCTGGCGGATAACGGTCAAAAGTATGTAGATATCACGCTGGATAAGATTAATCAATTGCCTGTTTGGTCTGAGGGCGCGGCCCAAAGAAAGGACTGAAGTCCGAACGATCGAACCTATAAAAATGTAATGATGTGTGCCTTCTACCGACGGCGGTCATTTGAAGAATTTATGCTCGAATCAATTCAACTTTATCATCTTTTGTAAATATGCCAAATTAAATCAACTGATGATATTTTTTCACTGTGAAAAGGCGCTTGATTAACTGAGTTGCATTATAGTTGCGCTCCTTTGAGTTGCCCTTTTTCTGTTACATCGCTTTTGCTGCTCGCGGCGCAAAAAAAAGAATTTTTACCTATTGACTTTGGTTGATTTTTGAGTTATATTTTAGATAATGCAAGTGGTAACTTAAATTTAAAAATTGTAACCACTCCCATTATTATATGATACCTTTTTAGACCGGCAATGTCAAGCTTTTACCCCAAAAAAAAGGGCGTTTTTTTAAAATGTTATCACAAAAAATATATTGTTGGTAAATGGAGATCTCCGTGCGCGACAGTAGTTGATGGCGGAAGATTCAATCCCAGGATTGCAATTGTACAACCCAGTGCTGCACAAAAGCCGAAATGCGATCGCGCCGCGTCTCAAAAGTAGCAGCAATCCAGATAAACAAAATCCCAAAAGCCAAGCCGATCGCCCATTTAATCAGGGGATAGTCAAAAATCAGCACCACCAACTGATAAAAAACATTGATTAAGAAAATTCCGGTTCCCACAAACAAAAACGCCCGCACTCGCAGCGCCAAACCCGCAGCAATCGCCACCAAGCTAAAAAATCCTGCAACTAAACCGTGGTTGTGCTGAGTCAAAAGAGGTATCCCACAAATCAGCGCCGTGGCTACCATTCGCAGATTGTGGCGCAGGGTTTTTTGGGCTGGTAGTTGCAAAGTGCGATCGCACTGAGCAACGTAAAGGAAAGAAAGTCCTAAAGGAGTAAAATACCATTCCGGCTGAGTCAATCCGATTTGTCCAAACCACCGCAGCAATATCCAGTCAATTATTGCCACACTCACATAGGTAAAACGGACTTCGCGCTTTTCCCAAGCTAGGAAAACATAGAAGGCGGCAGCTATGAGGAAACTAATCGGATAAAACTTAGCCGGAGATTCCAAAATAGCGACTATGGGAATGAGAGACGCAATTATCTGCCAAGGTTTTTTTGACCAACCCCAGTTATCCCAAGGTAAGATGTAAATTAAATAGGCAAATAGAGAAGCAAAAGCAACTTTCCACGGCGCCAGCGGCCCGGAAATGTACTTGACTAAAGGTGTATTGAGCCAGTAAAGCCGGATGCCAAAGGCTTCTAGCCAGCCTAAGTAAATCCAAATTTCTGCCCATTGGCGATCGAGATTATTTCGCCCTTGTAAGAAAGCGTATTGCACTAATAGAGTACCAGCAACTAATCCTAAATTTACGCCGGATTTAATATAGTTGCCAGAAGCTGAAATCAGCAGCCAACTGCTCAAAATCCAGTGCAGATGAGCGAATATTTTTAATTCGGCATTTGTTAAATGCAAATATCTGCTCAACCAACGAGATAAAATGCGATAGATATAAGTTAAAGTTGTGCCGAGAGTTGCTAGCACAATTAAGCCGTCGCCAAAAGCTCCTCCTGATGTGCGAGAAATTTGATAAAACACTGATTCGTAAGCGGAAGCTGATACGCCAATTAATCCCAAATAAACCAGAGGTTTAAATTCTTGCTGCCGCCTGCCAATGCCGATCGCAATTAAAGACGCACCTAACGAGATTAAACCTGTACCATTGGTAAAGGTGTGCGATCGCAAAATCAAGCCCAACAACCCGTAAAGCAGAGGTATAACGTGAATGCTGGGTAAAATTTGGCGATCATCGGGATTGCGCCGCCGCCACCAATCGCCCAACAATTGGGTAAATAAGCCGATCGCAATATTCGCCACTGCCAAATTAATCGTATTGCGTCCAATAAAACTCAAACCAACTGCTGTCAGCAACTCCAAACTCCAAGCCAAAGCATAAATTGCCAGCGGGGGAAGTTGACGGAAACTTCGGAAAACAATCGCAGCCATGATTACCAAAGTAGCAGCTAATACTTGAACAGAGGGCGAGAAATTCAGGGTACTGCGTGTGTAGATATCATAGGAATAAACAGTGATGTTTGTTAACAGCAAGGCTGCGAGTAAGATTGCCCAACCATCTAAAGCTCGATCGTAAATTTGAGCTAAGGTCGAAGGTTCACGCAGACTGCTAGAATAACGAACAATCGTGCTGCGAAGCAACCAGAGACACAAAAGTGCGATCGCCCCAGCAATTGCCCAAGCCCAACCAGACACAAAACCTAATTGATAAATCGCCGCAGCTACGAAACTCAAGCCAAACCCCACTCCAATTGCAGCCGCTGGAAGCTCAACTAAATAGTAAGTATTGACTAACATCAACAGCGCTGCCAAACCCAAACCAATTAACCGAGATCCCGGAAAAGTAAAAATTAGAATTTGTGCGAATATTAAGGCGATCGCACTCAAGGTACTGGCAACTTGTTTGTGAGGAACTTCAGTATATTTAGCAACAGCAGTCAAAGCCAAAGGTGTCGCCAGCCAGAGCAAACTCCACTGAGAGTGTACATTACTGTACAGCAAGATAAAACTCAATCCTGCCAACACCAATCCCAAATACCAGGAACTTTGGAATAATGCAGGATGCCACCGAAAAAATGCAGAATCTTCTCTGACATTTGCTACTTTCATCCAGACAAAAAATGCCCATTCAGACGCCATAAAAATCAATAAAATTCCTGCCCAAATATTCGTTTTCTGGTTCGGTAAAAATAAGTCAATTGCCGAACATATCGCGCATAAACCTATAATGTGAGTCAGGTAAACCCAAAATGCCGGATTTGGATGTTGATCAACAGCAGAAGTAGGCGTCACAACTCGCCGGGAATTATCGGGAATTACGTATTTCCAGGCGATCCAACCTAAAGTTAAAGTAGAGACGAATAAATTGATCGATCGCCAAAAGGGATTGACTAAACTAAGAGTAGTTAAAACACTGCCCAAACCGAGAGCAAGATTTTCACCAAAATGGGCAAGTGGAACCTTTCGCGATCGGTAGAGCCACTGCGCCACGCTTACCGTTAAAATTAAATAGGGCAAGAGCAAAACACCCCAAAAAGCCCAAGGAGTTTGCTGAGAGTTGGTAAGCTGAGTTAAAGATATAACAAATTGTGTTTTAAGCGCTAAAGGAACAACTCGCCAAACCAGCCAAATGCTCTGAAGTCCAACAGCAAAAAGCATTAGCAAATCAAGCTTTTGCCAAAACCGCACTAAGCGATTATAGAAAAACCAAATAGCCAAGATGCTAATTGCGATCGCCTGTAGGGGAATTTCGCGAAAACAAACCAGCCACCCCAAACCCAACAAACCCCCTCCGGCTAATTGCCAATTAAAAAAGTTACCAGGATTTTGTTGGTGCGATATATTATTTTTAATAGTCCCAGATGCCAGGGGCTGTGGCCAATCCAGCCACGCTAATAGCACGCCGCAAATTCCCAAAGCTAAACCCATTTCAGGGATATTGATATTCTTGACAAATATCGCCCGACCAAGTAAAATTCCTAAGGAATAAGCGACTAAAGCAGCTTTTTTGTAAGTTAAAAAATCTCGGCTGGAACTGAAAGCACCAGCGATAGTTTCGCTATCTCCTCCACCTTTGATAGATTGCAACCGTTGTTGTTGAACTTGATAAACTGTAGCGACAGTAGTTCCCACGGTACCCAAATAAACCGCTGCTATGGAAAAGCCTACAAATCCCCAACCCCAGTGCAAATAACTCAATCCCAAGTGATTTATGGCGATCGAGGTAGTTACATTTTTCCCCCACAAACTTTGATACTGATCTTTAATAATTCCGCGTGTTATCCAAGTTAAAATAAATGCGGCGACGATGGCGACTGCCCAATCCCAAGGATATCGCCACAATCCAAAGGTATCCATCGCCCAGAAATTTATTGGCACTAGCAACAGGGTAACTTCTTGCAAAGTTTGAGCAGTCAAGTGTAAATTAGACTGTTTTTTTGCCCAACTACCGATCGCCCAAAAAGTTAAAGTATAAGCTAACAAAACTCCATATTGTCCGGCAGCCGGAAATCTTTCCCACTGACTGGCAGCTAAGACTCCTGAGGAGACAACTACCATGAACACTCCTAAAAATAACAGCCACACGACGCTAATTTCGGCTATGAGCGACTGCAAAATTTGAGCTACAAAAGTTGGGGTTTGAGGGGTTTCTGCGCGCTCCGCAACGTTTTTTGTGGTGCTGGGCAATGCTTTTTGTGTTGCTAGAGCTGGTACTTTGGGTTCGGGAATAGGAGAGTTCGGGCGATCGTCAATTTCAGAAAGGGCTACAGCGGGATCGGGCAGCGGGCAGACTAAATGCTGTCGGCACAATTGCTCAACCTCAGCGGGCGAAATCAAACCCAGGCGCAGCCACGCATCTAAACCTGTCAGCAACTCAGGATGCGACGCTAAGATGCTGAATTCTATTTTGCTCGATCGACCTTTGGGAGACGACATCGGCTTAAACTGCTACTAGCTACATTCCAGCTATAGCCTAGATTACTGTCGATCGAACATCCGAGTATTCCGCCCTGAAAATTGGCACAATAAGTATAGCAGTGGACAGTTGACAGTGGACAGTTGACAGTTGACAGTTGACAGTTGCATAACGGGAATCAAACCATTGATGCAGTAAGGGTATCGGCTTTATTCATGAAGTTCTTTATGTCCTCACCGATGTGGCGGTTCCTATATTTATCGCCACACTAAAAAATAACCGCGTACATCTGCCTGTATCTGCGGTTAAAAACTCCCAATTAGGAGACAGCATTGCCGTGTTCTTACAAAAAAACTAGCGGAATGCGGAAAGCGAGCGTGACTTTAGTGCGCTCGATGAAAGCGGGCGGGGACTTCAGTC